>QMUI01000072.1 GCA_003660485.1 Thermococci archaeon
AGCTTTGATTCCGCCTCAGCCATTAGCTTTTTCACGTTCAGGTTTGTTGTGTACGTTCCCCTATGAACCTCAACGTAAAGCTCCCCTTCCCAGGTTGGCATCTCGCTAACGTGCTCCTTGAGTTCCCTCAAATACTCCTCTTCAGTTCCCTTAATCAGCTTTGGAATGTACGGGACTTTGTTCATGTGCTTCATCATCTCTACCATTTCCCAGGTTATCCCTCCTCCCCCGTCCCCGTAACCATAGACGTATAGCAAGAAGGGAACTTCGTACTTGTTCTTGTACTTCTTCCACTGCTTGTAGAGGCTTTTAGCGGTCATTGAGGACTTGTAGCTCATCATTAAATGTACTGGAATTTCTGTTCCGTCTATTCCCTTCCATATAAAAGCGTGATAAGGGAATTCGTTTCTCTCGTTCCACAGTAGTTTGTACGTAGCGAACATCTCAAGACCGCTCTTTTTCAAGAACTGAGGGAGAGAAGCTGGAAATCCAAAGGTATCTGGAAGCCATCCTATTTTTGCTATTCTGTTAAACTTCTCCTTGAAGTACCTCTGTCCATAGAGGAACTGTCTTGCTATTGACTCTCCATCTATGAGCTGGACATCACTCTCAATCCACATTCCACCAACTAATATCCACTTTCCTTCCTCAATGAACCTTTTCACCTTCTCAAAGAGGTCTTTATCTAACTCCTCAAGCCACTCATAATACTGGGCTGAGCTTTGTACGTATGTTATTCCGTACCTCCTCATGAGCCTCTCTATCGTTGAAAACGTCCTGAGGATCTTCTGCTTTGTCTCCGCATACGTCCATAGCCAAGCTGCATCTATATGGGAGTGTGCAAAAGCGTAAGCTTTCCCGACCTTTGGGAAAGCTTTTCTGAGCCTAGCTAGGGCTTTCTCGAGCTTTTCTTCAACGTCGCTAATTTCACTTAGGTATTCTTCCCTGCTTGGCCTCGGTATATCCTCTATGTATCCTTTTAATTCCCCAATACCATAAACGGCCGATAGAAACATATAGTCTGTTCTTACCTCTCTAATATCAAACCTTCCAAGCTTGAGCTCCTTAATCCCAAGCCCTCCGTCATAGAGAAGCATTCTAAGCATAGTTATTTGCCTTAAATTTGGAACCGTTTTTACCGTGATTAATATATTAGACAGCTCCTTTAGCAGAGCTTCCCTGAGATCTTCCTCCTGAATTACCTCGATAAAGCTCACTAGATCGAGCAACCTTTGAGCCAGTACGTAGGGCTCCCACATTATCCCGACGAGCATTGCGTACTCTATCCTCACCCTCCACTTATGATAACCAAACATCGTTAATGGGGATATTATAAGTTCGAGCTCGTGCCTTCCGGGTCTTATCGGGATATAAGTGTGCACGTCATCTATGGTTCCATAGGCCATCCCGTCCAGTCTAACGAGGGCATTACCCTCCATACAGACTTTAAGAAACCATTTTAGGCCATCCTTAGGCACTTCCACTGTTGTTTTTATCTTGATAAGATCCCCAGGTTTTGCTTCGGTTACAATGGGTAGTCTAACTTTCTTTCCCTCAAGCTCCCAGGTTGGAAGAAATGCATGCTTCCTTATGGATGTTGCCATCAAGTCAAAAGCCTTCCTTTCAATTTCGGCGAGGCTTAGCATTGCACATCACAAAAAGATATTGGATGGAAAACCTTAAAGCGTCAGCGCTCATAGGGTTCGTCATCACTCGGCAATAATATATCATCATCCGCTTAGATAGTACCTAACGATTTTCCTTAATTCATCATTTCTCTCTATTTTCATCCTTAAGAATCTTCTTAACTGGGCATTTTCAGCCATTAGCCCCGTAAGCTCAATTGCAAGGAGCTTATTGTCCTCAGAGACACCATAAGCCTTGAACCTCAGCGGAGCGTACTCTTTTTCAAGCTTCCATACTTTTTTCTCAAGTTCTTGAACTTCCTTTTCTAGAACCCTTAAATTTTCTTTTGGCTTTCTAAAATCACCCACTAATGCTCGAACTATAACCTCCTCAACGGAAACATTAAATTTTCTACTAATTTCAATTATCCTGGAAGACAACCTCTCGTCGATTTCAAGAACTATCTTTCCAAATCCTTTATCAGGCTTAATAATTATCTTCATTGCTAGACATCCTAAAAATATATTTAAATAAAGGCAATCTTAGTTTCAACACCCGTAATTTGGCTTAGAATACTCTCTAGAATTTCAGCCTTCTCTGGAAGCTTGTTCCTATCTCTGCTGAAAACTAAAACCTTGTAATACTGCTCTCCTCCGGGTTTGTAAACTATATTCACGCCAAACACTCCTGCAGGGTACAGAAGATCCATTGCAAGCTTCTTGACGTCATCGGTTCCCTTTATGTCTCTTCCTTCAATTACCCTTACTCTCTTGCCCAGTTCCCTCATGAGGAACTTTATGTTCTTACCACCTTTTCCAATAACTATTGGCACATCTCCTTCCCCGACGATGAGAACTATTAGGTCCCCTGCCTCAACTGCCTTCTTGAACTCCACATCAGCATCTCCAAGCAACTTATAAAGCATGCGTGATATTTTAACGTCAAGCTCAGTTATAATGCCCTGTTCCAGCTTCTTTTCATCAGCGGGACAAAGAATACCATCTGTTTTAAGACAAACCTCACAGATCGGCGCCTTCATTTTCTCACCTCCAGAATTCGGGATGAAAGCTAAGAGCTCTTACAGGAGATTATTTAAAAACCTTATCCCTATAAAAGACCTTATAAAGAAGAAGTTTACAAGTCCTAGGGGGTGATAATGTGAGGGTTCTCCTTATACACAGTGACTATATAGAGTACGAAGTTAAGGATAAAGCCCTGAAGAACCCTGAGCCCATTTCCGATGAAATGAAAAAGGGTCGAATGGATGAAGTTCTCGTTGCATTCATAAGCGTCGAGAAAGTGGATGAGAAAAATCCGAATGAAGTTGTAGAGAAAGCAGTTGAAGAAATTATAAACGTCGCAAAGCAGGTAAAGGCTGAGAACCTATTTGTTTATCCCTTCGCCCACCTGAGTAGCGAACTTGCCAAGCCCTCTGTGGCCCTTGAAGTTCTTAAGAAGATTGAGGAGAAGCTTAAAGAAAAGGGTTATAACGTTGGGAGGGCTCCATTTGGCTACTACAAGGCATTCAAGATAAGCTGTAAAGGTCACCCGCTAGCTGAGCTCAGCAGAACAATAGTTCCGGAGGCCGCAAAAGAGGAGGAAGTTCCGGAGGCCTTGAAAAAGGAAGAAACCGAGTTAGTAAGTTACTGGTACATCCTAACCCCGGAGGGCGAGCTCATTGAGGTCGATAAGTTCGACTTCACGGGCTATGAAAACCTGAGAAAGTTCGTAAACTACGAGATAGCAAAAAATAGAATTGCGGACAAGGAACCTCCACATGTTAAGTTAATGCTAGAGCACGAGCTCGTGGACTATGAGCCGGGAAGTGATCCTGGAAACCTGCGCTACTATCCAAAAGGTAGGCTAATTAAGTCATTACTTGAGCAGTACGTTACTGAGAAGGTGATAGAGTACGGGGCCATGGAAGTTGAGACACCGATTATGTATGACTTCGAGCATCCAGCACTTGAGAAGTACCTCAACCGCTTCCCGGCAAGGCAGTACATAGTCCTCAGCGGAGATAAGAGGTATTTCCTTAGATTTGCAGCTTGCTTCGGCCAGTTCATGATAAAGAAGGATGCAATAATAAGCTACCGCAACCTCCCACTTAGGATGTACGAGCTTACTCGCTATTCATTCAGAAGGGAGAAGAGAGGTGAGCTCTCGGGCCTCAGAAGGCTTAGGGCATTTACAATGCCAGATATGCACACCTTGGCCAAGGACATAGAGCAGGCGAAGGATGAGTTCAAGAAGCAGTTCAAGCTCAGCATGGAGGTTCTCAAAGGAGTTGGTCTTAACCCCGAGGATTATGAGGTCGCGATAAGGTTCACCGAGGACTTCTGGAAGGAGAACAGGGACTTCATAATTGAGCTAGTCAGGCTCATTGGAAAGCCAGTCCTGATAGAGATGTGGAAGCAGAGGTTCTTCTACTTCATACTCAAGTTCGAGTTCAACTTCGTTGACAACCTAGATAAGGCCGCAGCCTTGAGCACCGTGCAGATTGACGTTGAGAACGCAGAAAGATTCGGAATCACCTACTACGACGAGAACGGTGAGGAGAGGTATCCACTAATTCTTCACTGCTCCCCAAGTGGTGCCATTGAAAGGGTCATGTACGCAATACTCGAGAAGCAGGCAAAGCTCATGCAGGAAGGGAAGAAGCCAATGTTCCCACTGTGGCTCAGCCCAATACAGGTTAGGGTAATTCCAGTAAGTCAGGAGTACCTTGACTATGCCCTGTACATTGCAGGCAAACTCGAAGGGGCAAAGATTAGGGTTGACGTTGACGATGAAGAGGAGAGACTCAGCAAGAAAATCAGAAGAGCAGAGAAGGAGTGGATTCCCTATATAGTCGTAGTTGGAGCAAAAGAGAAGGAGACTGGAACAATAACGGTCAGAAGAAGGGAAGATGGAAAGCAGTATGAGACTAGAATCGAAGAGCTGATCAGGGAGATAAAGTCAAAGGTGGAAGGATTCCCCTACAAGCCAAGGCCCTTACCCCTGCTCCTAAGCAGGAGACCAAAGTTCAGAGGGTGACCCTCCGATTTTATCATTTTCATCGTTGGAACAAGTGAGAGCCCAGCTAGAGCAACTCCTGCCGCGAAGTCCCCAGGGATACCGATTGCATTCGTTAAGTACCCACTCGCAAGGTTTCCAGCTATAGCACCCCCTGAAGAGACAAAGTTGTATGCCCCTACTATCCTTCCTCTGTTCTTTTCTGGGCTCCTGTTTGAGACTATTGTTGTTGATGAAACGCTGATCAGAGACCAGCTGTAACCAAGAAGCATGTACCCAAGGACTGCCATTCCGAGGAAAGCGTACCCAGTAAGTATCAGAGAGAGCATTAAAAGGAGAAGCCCTATCAACCTCACACCTTGTCCTAAGACGAAATTGTATGTTCCATCCTCTCTTAAGGATCTGCCAACCTTTAAATATGTCATTGCGGAAATTGTCGAGCTTGCTAGGCCTAGAACATAGAGGAATTTTCCATCAAACCCTTTTTCCTTAGCTAACATTGGAAACTGGGTTAGGAGAAGCATTGAACCAGCCCAGAGTAGAGTTGAAGATAGGAATAGAGGCATGAGGTCACCTCTCAAAGTTGAGATCCTGGGAATGGAAATTCTGCGTGGGAGATAGAAGAAGGTTGAGGGAGATACCCTTCTTACATAAATTGGACATTCCTTAATGTTTCTGGTTGCAATTATTACTGACAGCATCCCTATCAGACCCAGGATTACTGGAATTAACCTTAGTGGTATGGTCACTATAAGGGCGAGACCCAGTAATAATCCTGCAACCCAGGCCCACCCTCCTATTTCATTAAACTTTCCTGTTGCCTCTCCAATCTTAGGCCTATTGAACTCCCTTGAGATTAAGGAGACGGGAATAGGTATGGTTGCGGCAACGAAGAAGGTATAGAGAAATGTCAGCACTATCAGGGCCTTTATCGATGTCATGAAGGCAAGTACTATTCCCAATATGGAACTACCTATAAATCCTAATATAAGGAATATCTTTCTCCTCCCCACTTTATCGCTTA
>QMUI01000073.1 GCA_003660485.1 Thermococci archaeon
CTTCTACCCAGAGCTCGACTTTGAAGTTCCAACGCTCAAGGAGGGAGATGCACTAGCTAGAGCCCTAGTTAGAAGGTACGAGCTTGAGCAAGATCTCTACATCTTGGAGCAACTGCTTGAAATGGGCCCGCCAAGTGGTTCATATAAGGTTGAAGACCCCAGGTTGAAGAATCTGCCAAGGTTCAAGGTTCCGGCAGGAGATGCCTTCGCTCACGTGGAATCAACAAAGGGAGATTTCGGAGCCTACATTGTCAGCGATGGGGGGAATAAACCCTACAGAGTTCACGTGAGGGGACCGAGCATTGCTCATGGAATAAGGGTGTTGGAACAGCTGTTAGTTGGAGCGAGAATAGCCGACGTCCCCATTATATTAATGAGCCTTGACAACTGTCCACCTGATATAGACAGGTGATGCTCATGCCCGCGAAAGTTGTTGGAGAAGATAAGGTCAAAAAGAGCCCCTCATTCATTAAACCCTGGCTTGGCCTTAAATACATCTTCAAAAAACCGGTTACGATAAAGATACCTTACGAAAAAATTGAACCCGCTCCAAAGTACAGGGGATTCCACACTTTAGACTGGAAAAAGTGCGTTGGGTGTAACTTCTGCGGTCAGATATGTCCAGCTAGGGCAATAGAGATGACGTGGATAGAGGTTGATGGCAAGATGGAGAAGAGACCACATCCAAAGATAGACTATGGGAGGTGCACCTTCTGCCAGTTCTGTGTTGATGTGTGTCCAACTGGGGCGCTGGGATTCATAGAGAGTTACATATTAACGACCACTGGAGAAGAGGAGGAGCTAGTCCTTTACGATTGGGTTCCAATACATCCGGACAAGTTCAAGGAAATACAAGAAGAATTCAAGGATTGGAGATTTCCGGTGGAAAAAATAGACTTCAATGAAGAGACCGGCGAAGTAACTTACTACCTCAGGAACGGTGAAACGTTCAAGTTCAAGATCGTTGGATATGGAATAAGGCCACCAAAGCCAAAGACACAAACTCCACCAAAGAAAGAAGAAAAGAATTCAGAGTAACCTCTCTATTTCGTCCCATATTTTTTCCGCAAGCTCCCTCTTCTTCATCTTTGGCAGGTTTTTAATTTCATCTTTTGTTACAATAACGACCTTGTTTTCTTCGCTCCCGAAAGCTTCTAGCGTATTCCCAATGACCATGTCACTCTTAGCCCTCTCTATCTGTCTCTTTGCCTCGTTCACTAACCTGTCCATGGATGTTTCAGCCTTGAAGCCAACTAGAAACACATCTGGCTGAATTTCTTTTATCCTATCTATTATTTTTGGAGTGGGCTCAAGTTCAAGTACAATCCTCTGACCGCTCTTTATCTTTTCCTGGGCCTTTACCTTAGGTCTGAAATCGCTTACAGCTGCAGCCATTATCACAACATCATACTTCTTTTTTGATAGCTCTCCTTCTATTACGTTAAGCATTTCCTCAACCGTTTCAACTTCTATCTGATTCTCCACGAAGCTGGGAACACTACCCTTTGTTTTTATTAGCGTGACCTCCGCTCCTCTAAAGTCCGCCTCCTCCGCTAAAGCAACTCCCATCTTTCCACTACTAGCATTAGTTATGAACCTTATTGGATCTAAGTATTCGCGAGTAGCCCCAGCAGTAACGAGAACACGCTTCCCTTTCAGGGTTTTCGGATGCAACTTCCTTATCACTCTATATACTATTTCATCAACTGTCGCAACTTTTGCCTTCCCTTCTTCTATCCTGGGGCCTATGAACTCCACGCCAAGCCTTTTCAGCTTTTCAATGTTTTCCCTAACTATTGGATGCCTGTACATGCTCTCGTGCATTGCAGGAGCTATCATTATTGGGATATGTGGGAATGCAGTTGTAACAACTGTAGTCACGGGAGTATCGTCTATTCCGCAGGCGATCTTACTAATGGTGTTGGCCGTTGCAGGGCACACTAAAATTAGGTCGGCCTTATTCTCATGCTCTCCTGCCAACTCAACATGCTCTATAAACCCCGTAATTTCAGTTACAACTGGATTTCCTGTTGCAAATTCCATAGCATAGGGGTGGATTATTTTTGTGGCACTCTCGCTCATTACCGCATGAACCTCAGCTCCATGTCTTATCAACTCCCTGGCAAGTTTCACACATTCAACTGCAGCTATGCTCCCAGGAATTGCGAGGACTATTTTCTTTCCAACTAGCTTTCTGCTTTTCGTTGCGTAGATAAGCTTAACATGATGGAGCATTTTTACCACCATGAAAATTTCTGTAAAAGCATTTTTAAGTAAATCTAAAACTCTCATAAGGAGGGAATAACCATGAGCAGCAAAACATCATTGAATGTAGAAGAGAACGTTGAGGCAGCCCTGAGTTACGTTGGGATCTTCATCACGGGTATAATAATCTTAGCCCTAGAAAAAGAGAGCGAGTTTGTGAGATTTCACGCCCTCCAATCAACGATAACGTTCCTGGGTTTGATACTTTTAGGAGCCGTCTTCAGAGTAATCCCAATTATTGGGTGGGTTTTTAATACGGTAGTAACAGTAGTTGCTTTAATAGCTTGGATACTCGGAATAATAAAGGCGTATCAAGGAGAGAAGTTCAAGTTCCCTATAGCTGGAGACTTGGCAGAATCTTGGCTTCCAAAAGTTAATATTTAAGCGAAACTCGTATATATCCCACTTTATTCCTATTTTTTCGGTGGCTGAAAATGAAGAAAAAGGTTGTAATGCTCCTTTTCGTTATGTTGGTTCTTCTTTCCAAATTAACTCTTGCCCAGTGTCCTTTGGAAGGGCGAACTGTAGTTTTAAAGGCTCCTGCAGTTTCAATGACCTCTACTGGAGAAATGATAGGAGTGCCAACTGAATTTGTAATTACGGTGGCTCCAGGGAGTGGGCATGTGTACGTTGAGACATGGCCCTTAACGGAAGTTGACATGCAGGCATCAGCAAGGCTCGCAGCTGAAGTAGCAGGCAGAATCCTAGGAATAGATATGAGCAAGTACGATGTTTTCATCCAAGTAAAGGCAGACTCTCCCATAATTGGAGGCCCATCGGCCGGAGGTACCATGACAGTAGGGATCATTGCAGCCCTTATGGGATGGGAACTTAAAAGCGACGTCATGATGACAGGAATGATAAATCCGGATGGAAGTATTGGTCCAGTAGGAGGAATATTAGAAAAAGCATCAGCAGCACACCAAGCAGGAGCAAGAATATTTTTAATTCCAGAAGGCCAAAGAATCCAAGTTGTAATGGAGACCCAGAGGAAACAAATTGGACCTATTACTCAGATAACCACAACCCAAAAGAAGGTAGATGTAGCAAAATATGCAGAAGAAAGATGGGGATTGAAGGTAATAGAAGTAAGGGATATTTACGATGCAATCTACTACTTCACAGGTCACAAGCTTGAAAGGCCCAAGCCTAAGGGGCAGATTCTAATAAGTACTAGTTTCCTGGAAAGAGATGCAAAGCAGGATTATGAAGATACCCTTAAGTACTACGAGAATATAAGTGAGAAGCTGAAGAATAGTGAAGTTAGTTATTCAACATACAATTACCTTAAAACAGCTCTTGACAGTGCATATAGAACCCTTCAAAGTGCGAAAGATGCTTTAAATAATGGAAAATACTACACAGCAATGAGTCTTGACTTCCAAGCGAGGATAATTATAAGACATGTTGATTGGTATATAGATGTTTATGAAGGAAGGGATCTTGAGGATATATTCCTTGAGGCAAAAAAGGAAATTGATAGGATTGAAACTTACGTTTCTAATCTCACAATAAGAGGAGTTACAATGTTACAAGCAGTGGCAGCCAGTGAAACAAGAATTGAGGATGCTAAAGAGTATCTAAAGGAAGCGCAAGCAGCATATTACAAACAAGACTATTGGGATGCAATTGGCAATGTAGCTTACGCTTATGAAAGAGCTAAAACTGCCAAATTGTGGGCCCAGTTAGGGGAAAGATACGCAAAAGGAGAAACCATCTCAAGAGAAGCAATAAAGAAAGCCGCTAGAAATCAGCTTGACAATGCAAGGCTTATAGTTACATATATAACCTCTATGTTTGGCCAACAAAACCTTCAGGATCTTGTGGATACTTTAAACAAGGGAGAACAGTACTATGAAGATGGGAAATACTCAGCAGCACTGTTTTCGGCAATGGAGGCAAGGATAAGAGGAGAAGTTATACTTGACACGATAGGAATTGAGAACGTTAGTATTCTAAGGGATAAGCTTAAAATGATGAAAGAAGATGCAAAAATCGCAATAGGATTAGCTGAGGAGGGAGGAACGGTACCACTCTTATCAATGGCATACTATGAGTTCGCGGAGAGCTATGAGGCTAAAGGAGAGCTACAGGACATCATAACAGCAATGATATTTTATCAGTATGCAAAGGAAACTGCAATGGTCTTCTTAGGTTGGAAATCCAGTGGTGAAAGTTCAAGTACCCCAACGATATCCTCACCAATAGGCCAAAATAGCACGGAGGTAACTACAACAATAACAATAACAAAAACGGAAACTATTACACAACCTACCTCTACAAGAATATGCGGACCCGCAATAATGGTGCTGATAGGAGTGCTAGTAGCAATCTTTAGGCGTCGTTGATTTTCCCTTCTTTCATAAATTTTGGAAGGTATCCAAGCTTACTAAGCAGATCTATCTCCCACTGGGCCAAACTTGGACATATCGTACAACCCAACCTGTAGAACCCCTGGTAATATAAGGGATGTAACTCAAACCCATTCATAAGGATGTATAGCTGAACCATTGCTCCGCTCCAGAACTTAATTGGCATTACCTCTGTTATCTCCCCTAAGGGGGTTTTCCTAGTTACAACAGGAGGCTTAAGCCTTCTCTTGACACTCTCAGCATCCCTGTCTCCTACGATAAGTATTGGATTCTCAATTTCCCTTACAGCATTATAGAGAGCCTCGACCTTCATCTTTGTGCACCATCTATTGGTGTGGGTTGGTAAGCCATACTTATGAATGGGCATGGGAACGTTGACTTTCACAAGATTTATTCCAAGCTTTTTGGCTACTTCCTCAACGTATTCATCTGTTAAGGGCATTTCATATTCCATTCTCACATAGATAGCGGTGACTTCATCGAACACTTTACTGGCCAATATTAAAGTCGCAGTGGAATCTTTTCCACCGCTCCATGGCACTACTGCAGTTCTGTCGGCAAAGTTCCTGAGAAAAGATATGCTTGCTTTTTCAAAAGCATTAATATAATTTTCATTTGCTTTGATAGTTTCCTTAAGGGAAACTTCTTCAAGTGCAGGTGCTCTCCACTTAATCTCAGTGGGTTGGCCAAGAACCTTGCTTATTTCCGCTATTTTATTTGGACCCGAATAGTACTCCTCAATGTTCATAGTTTTTCTCAGAACCAAAGATACATCTCCGGGATCAAGACCCAGCAGATCAACCATATTCTTTCGGAAATCCTCTCCCATTGCAAAGTAGAGGTCATAATCTGGATTTATTTC
>QMUI01000074.1 GCA_003660485.1 Thermococci archaeon
TCAAGACCCAGCAGATCAACCATGTTCTTTCGGAAATCCTCTCCGATTGCAAAGTAGAGGTCATAATCTGGATTTATTTCCAAGCCAAGCGGATTATTAGGGGTAAAAATATAGTGATCAGCATCCCAAGCAACACCCAGCCTAAATCTAGCCTTTATCTCCTCAATATGAGAGTACAGCTCATCAACTCTCATGTTTCTAACTCTCTTCGTTCTGAGAACCCTGATGAAATAGGGCCCTTCTAGCTCATTCGCGATATCTTTCGCTAACTCCTTTTCCTTCTCTCCAAAAAGTAGTATCGGGATGTATGGATCGCTTAATGCATCGTGGAGGTTATCCTCTACTTCTTCAAACCTTCTGCCTCCACCCAGGCTCGAAACTCTCAAGTACCCTCCATAGTTTCTCTCATTGATGTACTGAATTGCCTTTGCATCTTTTCTTGCCCTGACTATTATATTAAACATCAAGAATTAAAAGAGGGGAGGGGTTTATAATATTTTGAAGAATGATGAAAACTCCCTGACCTGAACGGTGATGATGACCGGTTCACTGACCCTTCTTACCCTTAGCTTGTTCCTTAGCCTTCTTCAATTCCGCCTGCTTCTTCTTGATTTCTTCAGCTTCTTCCGGAGTTACATAGATGAATTTTGAATCATACTTGTCGTAGCTCGCAAGGAGGAACTCGTCACTCATTTGGAGCGCATTTGTCGGACAGACATCAACGCACTGCTTGCAGAACACGCACCTCCCTGTCCATAGGGTTACTTTCCTTATCTCTGGAAGGTACACGAAGACTCCTGCGGGACATACAGTGACACACATCCTACAGCCAACGCACTTGTCGACATTGTATATTATTTTGCCCCTAAAGTTCTCAGGAACTGGCACGGGCTCCGTCTTAGGGAAAGGGTTTGTCGCTGGTTTCTTGAAGAGGTTCTTAATGACAGTAGATAAGAGAGGAAGTCTAATCATAGGCTCACCCCCATTGCAAGGATTAGGGCTCCGATAACACTAGCGGCAAACACCCTAGTCCATAGCAAGTTCACTGCTTGGCTAATCTTCAGCCTACCAGTAACGGTTCTAAAGATAGTTTTTGCAACGAAGAGGACTATGAATACCTTTAGGGTGTGGATGAGTAGGTTGGCTATGTAACCCTGAATCCCAGGCATGTCAAGTTGCCATGGGAACAATACTGCAACTACGAGTGAGGCTGCTATAAACTCCTTCATTGATTCGGCAAGCTTTATTATCGCCAAGTACCTACCACTGTACTCAACAAGGGTTCCCTCGGCAATTTCCTGCTCAGCTTCTGGAATGTTGAAGAATCCTGCCTCTATCTCACTTGCCAGCCATGCCATAAAGACGTAAATTAGTATTGCCCCAGCCACCCAAGCCATTGGACCTAATTCCCAGATATTATGCTCATATAAGCTTGAAAGGCTGAAGGGCTTCTGAACTCCAAGCTTTGAGATTCCCCACATCACGGTGAAAACTCCAAGCATCATTGCTGGCTCCCTTGAAACAAGCATTGCCACTTCTCTAGATGCACCTATCCTACCGTAGGGGCTTCCAGAGCTCATAACACCAACTACAAGGAAGAAGTCCGCGAGAGTTAGTAAGTAAATAAACACGATGATATCACCCTTGGTTGCAAAGATGGGGGCAAAGCCCAAGGGAGTGTAGGCTAACAAGGCTATCGTCGTTGCAAGCATCAGCAATGGAGCAGCTCTAAACATGAAATTTGCAGTATTTGGAATTATGGTTTCCTTGCTAACGAGCTTTAGGAAGTCATAGAAAGGCTGCAGTATTGGTGGTCCTATTCTCCTCTGCATTCTCGCGACTAGCTTTCTATCAATTCCCGCGAACAGTAAGGACATTATGGAGACGTAAATGTAAAGGGCAACTAAGCCTAGGATAGCATAAATTAACTTCATAGCAGCACCCCCCTAGAGCATCCAACTCCCGCGGGAGTTGGATCTCCCTTAATATCGGGATTTATTTCTCTTGTCTTCTTTATAGAAAGCCTTAGAAGATCTTTCTCTGTCAGTATGAACTTCTTCCCATCCTTTATCACAGCAACTCTATCGGTACAGCTAAGGCAGGGATCTATCGATGCAATTCCAACAACGACGTCAGCTAATTGGTTACCTTCTAATCCTTTAGCTATAGCGAAGATATTCGGAAACGTTGGCTCTCTCATCTTCCACCTTACTGGACCGTCCCTTCCCTTCTTGCCCTTAACGTAGTGGACAAGCTCACCTCTCGGGGCCTCATATCTTCCTATGCCCTCCCCATCTCCAAGGATCTTTAACTTCGCCACTAGGACATTGTCCTTTGGGAAAGTCTTTATCTTACCCTCAGGCATCTGATCGAGAGCATGCTCTATCAGCTCGAGGCTCTGCCACAATTCGCCTATTCTAACGGCCATCCTATCATATATATCTCCCCTGGCCTTTTCCCCTGTGACATCTTCAGGCATTACTGGCTTGATTCCAAGATCAGGATAAACTCCCAATCTCTCGCTCCATCTTGCATCATCCTTAACTCCCGAACCTCTACCAGTGGGGCCGACTGCTCCCATCTCAATTGCGAGTTTCCTAGGAATTATAGCCGAGTCCCTCAATCTAGCCTCAATGGTTGAGTCATGCAAGAACACATCTTCAATTTGGGGAAGTACTTCTCGGTAGTACTTGATCATCTCCAGCAACAATCTCTTATGCTTCTCCTCTATGTCCCTTCTAACGCCACCAATGGTCATCATCGAATAGTTAACCCTGTTTCCCGTTATCGCCTCGAGCACGTCCATGACCTTTTCTCTAGCCAGCCAAGTTAAGTGAAGGACGGTATCGTAGCCTATGTCATGCCCAACGACACCTAGATTAAGAAGATGAGAGTGTATCCTCTCAAGTTCACCTATAATAACCCTTATGTACTCCGCCCTCTCTGGAACTTCTATTCCGGCCATCTCCTCAACTGCTCTAACGTACGTGTGATTATGTGAAAATGAGCATATTCCACAAATCCTTTCAGCCAGGTACATAATCTGAACGTAGTTCCTTCTCATTGCTATCCATTGAATGCCTCTAAGGTTATACCCGAGCTTAACGTCAACGCTAACTATCCTCTCACCGTCGAGCGTTAGAATGAACTTCTCAGGCTCCTCAAGTCCAGGATGAATTGGGCCGAATGGAATCTTAACCCAGTATTCAACTTTCTTCGTCATCACTCACCCCTCCTCAATAGGTAAGGATGACCAGCGTTCTTCACCATCTCCTCTGGAATTCCCTTGTCGTCAAGCCTTAGAGGATAGATACCCTCTGGGAAGTCGTCGGGGAGGAATAACCTTCTCTTGTCAGGAGCATTTTCAAAGTCTATTCCTATCATCTCCATGACTTCCCTCTCGAACTGGAGGGAGATTGGGAATATGTCACTTATGTCGGGAAGCACCGGATCATCTTTGGGAACGCTTGTCTTAACTATCAATGAAATGGCCGGAGCATCTTCGTACTTCAGTAGGAAGTGAATGCTGAAATCTATCGCCTCGCCAACGTCTTCCCCTATAGCTATAGAATAGTGGGCATCCTCATCATACTCCCTCAGGAACTTCATGAAGTCCCTAAAACTCTCCCTAGGTACATTTATCCACACTCTCTTTCTACCCCACTTATTCTCCTTGATTACAACACTAACATCAGGAAACTTCTGTTTGACTATTTCAACGAACTCTTCCTCCTTGCTCATTCTCCTCCCTCCTCAGGAGGTACCTCTCCCTTAACCATCTTCGCAAGCTTTTCCAGAGCCAAAACAACGCCATAAAGTATTGCTTCTGGCCTAGGTGGACATCCTGGAACGAAGACGTCTACTGGAATGACGTTATCAAGGGGGGCATTTGTAAATGGACTCTCGTAGAAAACACTCCCACCCGTTGGGCAAGCTCCTACTGCAATTACCACCTTTGGGTCAGGAGTTTGCTCGTACACGAGCTTTACCCTTTCCAAACTCTGATTTGTGACTGGTCCGGTGACTATCAAAATATCTGCATGCCTGGGGCTCCCTACGAGCTTTACTCCAAACCTCTCAGCATCGTACCGCGGAGTTAAAGCGGCAATTATCTCGATATCACACCCGTTACAGCTTCCGCTGTTTACGTGGAATACCCAGGGGGATTTCCCAATGAACCTGCAGAGTTGTGCAATTCTCTTTTCAAGCCTCTTCCTTTCCTGCGAATTACCTTGATCGGCGGGAACCTTAATCGTCATTTCCTCACCCCCTAAGCAGTATCACGACAAGTATGAATGCCGTGGTCATTAGGAGGTAACTAACGTAGTCCGTTAGCAATCCAGTATGGTCGGCCCTAAGGGTAGCAAAGAACTTCTTTGCACCGTTTATTAAACCCCACATGGTGTTCTTTCCTGTATGGAAGCCTTCAAGGTGCTCAAATCCTGGAATTGTCTTCTCCGGATCTTCACCGCTTATGAATATCTTTGTACCATCCCCAACTTCCCTTGTGCCCATTCCAGCACTTTTTGCCCATCTCTCAAGGAGGTAGGCAAGGATTAGACCGATGATAAAGACGAGGACGAAGTAAAGGGCATCCCAATAACCAAACACTTTAACCACCTCCCATCAGGGTTGCAACATAACCGAGAACATCCCAAAGATCTCTCGCTGCAGGAATCATGAACTTGTCACTTATCTGCCATGGGAATAGTCCCATGACTATTATCGCCAGCACTAGTATGAACATTGGAGCCAGCATCAATGCCCCAGGATCTTTTGCATTAAGGACTTTTTCACTTGGCCTTCCGAAGAATGTGAAGAGGACTCTAACATAAGCTGCCGTACAGAACGCAGTACCAATTATTGCTATTGAACCAATTATTGGATTGAACAATGCCGAGCTCTCGTAGATTAACCACTTGCTCGCGAATCCATTGAGTGGAGGGACTCCAATTATTGCAGCAGCACCGATGAGGAAGGCAAATGATGTCTTTGGCATTGTCTTTGCCAGTCCGCTCAGTTCGTTGAGGTTCCTTGTTCCAATTTCATGGATTATTGCTCCAGCAACAAGGAAGAGAAGGGCTTTCATTATCGCATGGTTAACCACGTGATAAATTGCTCCAGCCAGGGCAATCTCTCCAATTTTTGTCCCATAAGCGACTATTCCTATCCCCAGGCCAAGGAGGATGTAACCTATCTGACCCACCGATGAATATGCAAGTAACCTCTTCATGTCTTCCTGCACAACTGCCATGGCGTTTCCTACTATGAGCGTTATGCAAGCAAAGAATATTATTATCCATCCAACGGTTATCGGGTTGAGGGCTGGCCAGAATACGCTGAAGATTATCCTTGCCATTGCATATACTCCACCGGCCTTAATCACGAGACCTGAAAGCATTGCTGAGATCGAGCTCGGAGCAGCTGGGTGGGCATCTGCAAGCCACATGTGAACTGGGGAGGCACCACTCTTGAACA
>QMUI01000075.1 GCA_003660485.1 Thermococci archaeon
GGGCATGATGTTCTCCCTCGGAAACATCGTGGGACCTGCTATTGGAGGATTCGTCTCAGATAAATTTGGCTTTACCTTTGCCTTCGCTTTGACTATTGCGTTCTCCGTGCTTGGTGCACTTTTTGTGCTCTCAGTGTGGAGAGAGATAAAGGAGATTCAGGCAGAGAAGTATGAGGAGCACGCGAGTTATAGGGAACTCTTGAAGCCCTTCTTCATTTCAGCTTCTCTTGCGCTCTTCTTTATCTCAATGGCTTACTCTGGCGTAGTCACTTTCTTACCGGCTTTATACAAGGTTTCAGGTTTAGGCCAGGGCGTGTTTGGTATCTACATGATGCTGATGGGCTTCTCTTCATTTCTCACGAGGTTAGTTGGAGGTAAGAGCGCTGATAGAATGGGGCCAATCCCCGTTGCGAGGTTTGGGATCTTCATGATCTTCCTGGGGTATCTCTCCCTGCTCAAGTTTAAGTTTCCTCCCTATTCCTATGTTCCCGCGGTTGTGTCTGGACTAGGCTTCGGGCTTTCGCTTCCAGCCCTCCAGGTCATGGCATTGGCTAGGTTGCCTCAAAAGATAAGAACCATGGGATCAAGTATATACACGATGTTCTTTGACTTAGGGACGCTTTCAGGTCAAGTTGTATTAGGCTACGTCGCTCAGCTTAAGGGGTACAGTGGAGTGTTCCCTATTATAGCTTTCCTTCCAGTTGTCTCGATAATTTTGGTAAATGCTCCCCTTTTGTGGAGGGATAGAAATGAAAGTTAGAGTGTCTTACGGGACTGCAATTGCCATGGGCCTAATAAAGGCCAAACTCCTCGCGAGGCCAACCACGGCTTATTTAATGACGTACCATGAGGGTAAGTGCTTGAATGATTGCAAGTTCTGCCCCCAGGCGAGGTCGAGTAGGGCAAGTGCCGATAAGCTTTCAAGAGTTACTTGGCCGGTATTTGATCTTTCTCAGATTGTGGAGAAATTTCCTCAAGGAGGATTTAAGAGGATATGCCTCCAGACGATAGACTATCCTGGTCTTACTGATGATATTTTTACAGTCCTCGAGGCGCTCCAAAAGCTTGAAGTCCCAATTTCAATCTCAATAACTCCAGTTGAGAGGGATATTCTTGAGAAATTTAAAAGATTTAACGTTGACTACATTGGGATAGGTCTGGATGTTGCAAGTGAGAGATTATACAAGGAAATTAAGATCTCAAGATATTCTTGGAGGGATATGTGGGACTTCCTTGACAACGTCGTTAAAGTGTTTGGTAGAGGTAGGGGGGTTGCCCACATAATAGTTGGACTCGGAGAGACTGATCGTGAAGTTCTAAGCACGATATTCGAGGTTTACAGGAGAGGTGGTATTGTGTCACTCTTTGCGTTTACCCCTATCAAGGGGACCTCACTTGAGAACTACAAACCTCCATCCGTAAAGAGGTACCGTCGGATTCAGTGGGCTCACTATCTCATAAAGACTGGAAGAGCTACTTTGGGAGATTTTGAGTTCGATGAAGAGGGTAACTTAGTAGGATTCCCCAGGGATGGCATTAATCCAATGGCCTTCGTAACCCAGGGGTGCCCTTGGTGCAACAGACCCTACTATAACGAAAGGCCTGGTAAAGAACCTTACAACTTCCCGAGCGCTGATATGGTGGATATTGGAAATATTAAAAGGGAGTTACTTTTTTCTTCTGAAAGCCTCGCCCTTTAGGGCGGGGAGGAGGTCAGTCTAGCTCTTCTTCCTCTTCCGATTTCTCATTTGAAAGCTCCCTCAGCTTATCTATTCCTGCCCCAACCGCTATTAGCACGTCTCCCTCCTTTATCGTTTCGTCGCTTGAGGGGTTGTATATGTACCTGTTCCCCCTCTTGATGGCTATCAGCCTCACTCCGATCTTTGAAGGCAACTTTAATTGTTTTAGGGTTTGTCCAATTAGTATCGAGCCTGGGTGAACCTTAACCCTGCCTATCTCCTCCTCAACATCATGCATTATCTTCCTTATTATTGGATGGGGTTCGACGTCCCTCAGTACTATGTCGGCGATCTCATAAGCTGAATCACTTATCTGCTCATTTATCGTGGCCATCTCTATAACGCTTAGCATGCTTTCGGGGTCATCCAAGTTCTTTGCTGCCCTTAATGCGAGTTTTTTCACCTTTAGCGTTAGCTCATCAATCTTTTCCTCGAGAATGTAAACTTCCTCCGCTATTTCCTCGCTGTTGTACATGACTGAGGAGAGGGCTAAGTCCACCATCAAGGAGGAGAGGTTCTTCATTTCAATCAGGCAGTCTTTAATCTCCTCTAACTCTTTCATTTCCTATCACCCTAATTACACCCCTGGCAATCTCCTTTAGCTGGTCTATTGAAGTTCTCGTGCCCCTGCCTATGAGTATATCCCCAGCTCTTATCCTGAACTCCTTATCGGGTCCAAATATCCATCTCTTCCCTCTCCTAACGGCTATTATCCACACTCCCGTGTTGCTTGCTAGCTCAAGCTCTCCCAGTGTCCTTCCGACGAGTACAGAATCTGGGGAGACTAATATTCTTCCAATTATCTCTTCCCCCTCCAAGATAGTCTCCTTTATTATTGGATGCAACTCCACTCCCTCTAGAACCATCTTTGCTAGGTCACCTGCAGCATTTGATATGTCCTCTATTGCATTTGCCATCTGGAGTATAGTCGTTGCCTGTTCCGCCTCTTTAACATTTCTCGCTGCGAGAACTGTATGGGTCATTAGTTGGTAGTTGAGGAGGTCCATCCTCTCTTCAAGGTCAAGAACTTCCTCTGCTATCTCTTTATCTCCGAAGAGAATTGATGCATATGCGAGATCAATCATGAGCTCAACGGTGTTCTTCATTTCTATAAATATCTCCTTCACGCTTTTAGGTTCGTACTTAAACTCTTCGATATCCTCCATCTCTCCTTGACCCCTCCGGAAGTATGTAAATTAAAAAGAATTAAAAGTTAACTCAGAACACCGAGTTTAACCTTCCCCCATCAATGGGTATCATCGCACCGTTTATATAAGCTCCAAGATCGCTCGCTAGGAACGCCACGAGGTAGCCTATTTCCTCAGGCTTTCCGAGCCTTCCGAGGGGAATTGGGCTTGCGTAGTCTTTCAGAGCTTCCTCGAGAGTTTTGCCTTCCCTCTCAGCTTTATCCTTTGCGAGCTGTATTACCCTGTCTGTCTCTATTATCCCGGGCATTATCCCGTTAACGGTTATTCCCTTGGGTCCAAGTTCCTTTGCTAGCGTCCTTACGAGACCTGCCAGTGAAATCCTCACGACATTGCTCAATGCTATGTTTGGTATTGGCTCCTTAATTGCAACGCTCGTTAGATAGATAATCCTGCCGAACTTCTTCCTCTCCATCCCTGGGACTAGTTCTCTTGTGATGTAGACTGCTGGATAGAGGAGAAGATCTACTGCGCTCTCCCAGTCCTCCATGGTCATTTCCATGAAGTAGCCCGGCTTTGGTCCCCCGGTTGAGTAAAAGAATATATCTGGATCGCCAATATCCTTAACTTCCTTAACTGCCCTAGCGAGATCATCCCTCTTGGTTAAATCGGCGACTATGTACGAAACGTTAACATCTGCGATCTCTTTAATTTTCTCCTTGGCTCTTTCTAGGTTCTCCCTGCTCCTTGATAGTAATATAACATCCGCCCCTGCCATTGCCAAAACCTTTGCAACACCGAACCCTATCCCCTTGCTTGATGCTGTTGTAAATGCGAGCTTTCCATTGAGATCAATCTTGAGCATTGGCATCACCATCTTAAGTTCTACAACAATGTTTAATATCTTCTTCTGCTAATTTAACTTGATGGTGATCAAGGAACTTGAAGTTGAGGCAAGAAAATTTGAAGAGAGAGCAAAGGTTCTTGAAGAAGTTCTTGAGAGGAGGACATCTTCCTTGACCTCAAAATATGAACAGAGTTTGAAAAGGGGAAATTATCTATCTGTTTTGTTTGTAGTAGTTCTACTCCTTGAATTCTTGGTATTGATGCTTTTTAGATCAAAATTCAAGATTATAGGGGTGGATATAAATAAAATCCTCTATGTTCTCTTGGTATTTTTGGCATTCTTTTTGTTGTTCCTGTTTCTAGGGAAATGGAAGGAGGAAGAGGATGTAATGGATATTAAGGGCAAAATTGAGGAGTATAAAAAGGTCAGTAAGTTTTACTACAAATTGAAAGATGCAATTGAAAAGGGAGATATGGATGGAGTTATGAGAATAGCTGATGAAGTACTTGAAGATCCTATGCTCTCTAAAGCACTAGAAAGCTCTGGTGTAGGAGATCCCAAGGTCATAGCGTATTCCCTGTACCTTTATGTAAACAGAGATAAAGTTGATAATTCAGAAGTTGAAGAAGTTAAGGGCATATTAAAGGGCCCATTAAGAAAAATGTTTGAGGGTGAATCTAATGAGAATTGAGGTTCCATCCAAGGAGTATATGAACGAACTTTCTAGGTTATTAAGCAAGGCTGGAATAATGAACAAAACTAAGGAGGAGGTTGAGTGGGAGGTATCACATGTTGTGAGTATACAGAAAAAATTTTCTGAATTTAGGGAAGTGGAAGTTGAAGAAGTCAGAACAAAACTTGATGAGATTAAAAGCGTGTTTAGCTCGCTTATTCATAAGCTAAGAGAACGTGAAATATCATTCGAAGAACTAATTGACGATCCTTCAGTCATTGAGATATTGGAGGCTTTAGAGAAGGCAGAGGCAATAGAGATCACTGATGATGGAAAGATAAAGTTAATAAAAAATATTCCTCTCGAAGAACTTGAAATCGAGATTGAGCTGCCAATAGAGGAAGTCTGGGATAAAGTAGAGGAGCTCGAAAAAGCTGGAGGCAAATTGGTTACTGAAGTAAAGTTCGTAAAGCGATATTATGTTGAGATCATGGAGGTTGAACTTGAAGCAATTCAAAAGGCCTTAGAGATAGCTGAGGAATACACTGAGGAGGAATCCCTTCTTGAAGCGACTATTTCAGGGATCGCTAAGAGTGCGCTGGCTCAGGTAATACTTGCCTTGGTAAAGGAAATAAGGAAAAAAGATGAGCTTTTGGAGGTTCTCTTGTCCATGGAACCTATCAACTTTGAAGGGGAAAAGGCGACCATGAGAATTTATTTTGAGGAAGATGCCATTGAAGATCTGCTCAAGGAGTTGCAGACCCTAGGATATCTAAAAGTAAAGGGGAACAGGATATGGTTCTACTAATCAGATTTTGGGAGGTGTGGTAATAGCCAGCTTAGGAAACCGTCTAGGCTTCTAGTCTGTATGTAGACATCGCCAGTACCTCTGAACTCAAATACTAGACCTTCACCGCTGAAGAGGGTGCTCTTGAGACTCCCCACTCTCTTTATCGTGAAGTCTATTCCTTCGGTAAACGCTACCATATGTCCAGTGTCTACGATCAGGCTTTCTCCATTGAGTGATATCTTTTGAATCGCTCCATAGCTTGAGAGGAA
>QMUI01000076.1 GCA_003660485.1 Thermococci archaeon
CTGGGAACTCCTTGTCCAAGATCTTGAGAGTTGTCCCATCAGTAACTCCAGTATCATCTACAACAGTCTTATTGATGATCTTGTAGTCCTCATAGTCTGGATAATAGATCCCCAGAGTTGAGTTATCAAGCACTAAGTTTGTAATTAGGTTGTCCTTTGGAGTTGTATTCTCCTTGGTTATCTTATCAGTCGTGGTTGGGCCTTCAATTGTGTAGTTGTATATGACAAATGAGATGTTAGCAACTACTTCGGGAACCTCTACCTTGAAGTCTTTGAAGTCTTCTATCTTCTTTTCTTCGGTCTCATTTATGCCAACAAGCTTAATCCCACTGAGCTGAAGTGCAGCTGAAAGCTCGGTATCATCAAGCATCGCAACGTTGTCAACCCTCATCTTCAGGTAATTACCGCTGTCCTCACTAGCGTTGTAGAGGGCATCTTTCCAAACTGAATGCTCAAAGTCTGCTGAGAAATCAGATCCGTTCCACCAAGCCTGGACATCAGTAAGGTTCATGTCCTCAGTGTACAAGTGAGCTGAGTTCGTGTCATAGTTGTTGAATACAGGTATCTTACCAAGTGGCTCTGTTATGTCCTTCTTCACAACGACACTAACGTCCTCAACCTTAATGTCCTTCTCCGTGTAGAGTAGGCTTCCTATTGCAGCAGCTATGTCAGCTGCACTCACAACATCCATAGCAGCTCCTTCGCTACCAACAACAATCTTAACGTTTGGTTGGCCATCCTTAACGAAGAATTCCTTTGGAATCTCGGGAACCTGAGGCTGAGCTGAGGCAAGGCCAAGGGTTGCACCAGCCACTGCGGCACCAACTGCAAGTGCCGCGATTTTCTTTACCTTCACTCCCAACACCTCCTAAAGTTGTAGTATCTGCCCTAGGTGGGCTCACTTAAATCCTGGCCATGTAAGGTATAAATACTTTTCGGTTCCAAACCCTTTCTAATGATTAAAAAAGCTCGCTAATTGCCGTAATAAATAAGAGGGGCTTCTTTCCATGTCTATAGCTATTTCGGTGTTTGCCGATAATATCTACTTTTCAATTGCCAAAAAGGGCCTATGAATTAATTCATTAACCATTGCGGCTAATTCAGATAAGGAATTCTGTAGCTCATTTGGAGTTACCTCTATTATATCAGGTTCAACTATTACTATGCCCACAGGAGCATATTTTGCCGTCAATATAAAAAGAGTTTCAATGTTAGATAACAGCTCAAAGGCTATTAAGAGCTTTACTCTCTTTTTATCCTCATGTTTTATTTCCTTCATTAATTTAGAGACAAACTTGTTGATATATGCACCTTCCAATGACAAGGCTTTTTTCATGTTCTCTTCGATCTCATCTTTATCCTTCCCATAAGCCTCAATTACAAACCTATACCTAATAAAGCCCTTTTCAGTTATCATCTTTTCAATTTCTTCGTCTTCATATCCTACCTTTGGAGCGGGAAGTGAAGAAAGATCCGGATAAGCAGCCAAGCTTCCGAAATTCTCCATAAGTTTACCCATAAATGAAGAAATACCCGCAAGTACATCTACCAACTCTTCCGCTCCAATTTCACTCCCATCAACCTCTTCAACATCAACAATGCTTGGCCCATACTTTAAGACAAGTTTAATGATATCTGATAGATCACCCCTGAATTTAGCTTCTAGAACTACCGAATACCTAAACTTAGGATCCTCAGTCTCTATTATATCCTCCCTTTTGGCACTTAAGACTTCAATTTTCTCTTTTCTTAGCTTCTCTTCAATCTCAGAAATCGCAGTTTCTACGGCTTTCTTATCATTTCCCATGGCCTCAATATAAAAAGTACACGTTAATTTTATCATATTACCACCACATTCCCCTGTACTTCTTCCTTTTATATTCTCCGATTATGGGGATACTTCTCCCACAATATTTACATTTACCGTCTTGTATTTCATATCTTAGGATCTCAAATCCCCACCTTTCTATCAGTAATTCTCCGCATCTTGGACAGTACGTGTTTTCACCCTTATGCCCTGGCACGTTTCCGAGGTACACGAACTTCAACCCTTCCTCCCTTGCTATCTTATAAGCTTTTTCTAAAGTCTCAACGGGGGTTGGAGGTAGGTGCAATAATTTATAATGTGGAAAGAACCTTGAGAAATGGACAGGAGTGTCATCACCCAAGTTATTCACAACCCAACGGGCAAAGTTCCTTATTTCTTCATCCCGATCATTTAACGTTGGGATTATCAAATAAGTCAGCTCCACATGAATTCCAAACTCATTCTTTGCTATTTCGGCTACCTTTCTGCTTGGATCACCACTAGGAACGCCAGCTATTTTCATATAAAACCTATCGTTAAAGGCCTTTATGTCAATGTTCATGGCATCTATATAAGGAGCTAACTCTCTGAATGGTTCTTCGTTTATATAACCATTTGTAACTAAAATATTATTTAATCCTTCTTTTTTGGCAAGCTTTGCCGTGTCAAGGACGAACTCATACCAAATTGTTGGTTCATTGTACGTGTAAGCTATGCTCTCGCATTCATAATGTTTCGCTAACCTAACTATTGCCTCGGGGGTAGCATCTTGAAGGTAAGGAAAGCTTTCATCAGCTTGACTTATTTCCCAGTTCTGACAATGCTTACAATGCATATTGCATCCCACAGTGCCTATTGAAAAGGCACAGGAACCTGGCCAAAAGTGGAAAAGAGGCTTTTTTTCTATAGGATCAAGAGCTATAGATGAAACCTTCCCATAATTCAGGGCATACAATTTTCCATTAATATTTACCCTAACCCTGCAGGATCCCCTTTTTCCTTCATTTATAATACAATTTAGGGGGCAGAGATGGCACCTTACTTTTTTACCATCTAAAGGTTCCCAATATTTTGCCTCCTTCATAACTGAATGTATATTCGGGATCAACCTTTTAAATCTCTACCTTTCTCCCACTATGTAATTTTGGATTAGTATTGAACCAGAACATCTTCTGATCGGCCATGACTTTTGTGTAGATCGTTATGGCTAACTTTCCATTCTCCCGTCTCCATCCTGAGCTTTCAGGGAAACGCTGGCTCTCACTCCCCCAAGACACCAACAATATCAACTAGTATTAATTCCATGATTAAATCTATAAAGATCCCCGTTATGAAACCTAATTATGGGGGAGTATTAAATTGGAGATATATATCCTTGGAGCCGGGGCAATAGGGTCGCTATTTGGTGGTCTTTTAGCGAGGACTGGAGCGGAGGTTCTTTTAATAGGAAGGGACCCTCATATAAGATCTATTAAAGAAAGGGGTCTAATCATAAAAGGGATCGTTAATGAAGAAATAAGGGTCAATGCGACAACATCAATCCCTAAAGAAAAGCCTGATCTCATAATATTATCAACGAAAGCATACTCAACTGAAGACGCACTAAAATCTGCAAAAGACATCGTTAAAGAAACCTGGGTTTTGAGCATTCAAAATGGAATAGGCAATGAAGATAAGGTACTAAGGTTTGGAGGAAAAGCTATTGGCGGGATCACAACCAACGGTGCCATTCTTAAAGAGCCGGGAGTAGTTGAATGGAGGGGAAAAGGGATTACCATCATAGGCCTATACCCCCAGGGACACGATGAGTTTATTGGTGAGATTGCAGAGCTTTTTAATAAAGCGGGGCTTGAGACCCATATTACTAACAATATTATTGGATGGATTTGGGCAAAGGCAATAGTTAACTCCGCCATAAACACAATTGGGAGTATATTAGAGATAAAAAATGGGGTCATAAAAGACAATCAATACTTACTATCCGCAGCCATGGAAGTTATAAAGGAAGGATGTAGGATTGCATTAAAAAATGGAATAGAGTTTGAGGTTCCACCAATGGAACTATTTTTTCAAACCCTAGAACAAACTAAAGATAACTACAATTCGACGCTTCAAGATTTATGGAGGGGTAAACGAACCGAGATAGATTATATAAATGGCAAAATAGTCGAGTATGGGAGGTACGTTAATCTTGAGGCACCGCTGAATTCTCTCCTGTGGGCTCTTATAAAAGCAAAAGAGGAGCTGAGAAGCAATGTTCGGTGGGAAGGAAAATGATGTGTTTACTAAGATTGAACACCACTTAAACGCAGTTGAAGAAACATTGGAAAAATTTAGAGAAATGTTCCATGCCTACTTAGACATGGATATCCAAAAAGCTGAAAATCTACTTAAAGAGGTCGAGAGAAATGAAGGAAAGGCAGATGACCTTAGGAGAGAGATTGAATTAATGCTGTATGCTGGAGCATTTATCCCAGCCAATAGAGGAGATTATATAAGGCTTAGCGAACTTATAGATAATATAGCAGACGCCGCAGAAAGTGCAGCTCACACTCTAATTTTTGCCAAACCAAATGTTCCTAAAAATCTTAGAGAAGACCTTCTCAAGCTTGTTAGTGAATCGCTCAAAACATTTGAATATTTAAAACTCTCAACCCTAGCCCTTGAAAAAGATGTGGACAAAGCATTAAACTTAGCAAAAGAGACTGAGATACAAGAAGAAAAAGCTGACGAAATCGAATATGAAGTACTTAGGAAAATTTTCTCAGACAAAGACATTTCAACATACGCAAAGCTTATCTGGAACCAAGTAATCACAAAGATTGGTGACATTGCCGATAGGGCTGAGGATGCATCCGACCATATAATGTTGATGGCAGTTAAAAGGAGGTGACAAGCTATGAAGGTGCTTGTCGCGGCCCCCTTACACGAAAGGGCGATTCAGGTTTTGAAAGATGCAGGATTGGAGGTCATCTACGAGGAGTATCCTGATGAAGAAAAGTTGATTGAGCTTGTCAAAGATGTTGAGGCCATAATTGTTAGGAGCAAGCCAAAAGTTACTAAAAAGGTTATAGAAAATGCTCCAAAGCTTAAGGTCATTGCAAGGGCAGGCGTGGGTTTGGACAATATCGACGTCGAGGCGGCAAAAGAAAGGGGTATTGAAGTTGTAAATGCTCCTGGGGCTAGCTCAAGGAGTGTTGCTGAGTTAACATTTGGATTAATCTTCGCTGTGGCAAGGAAGATAGCCTACGCCGACAGGAAAATGAGGGAAGGAGTTTGGGCAAAAAAGGAGTGCATGGGTATAGAACTCGAGGGCAAGACAATAGGAATCGTAGGGTTCGGGAGGATTGGATATCAGGTTGCAAAGATAGCTAAGGCTCTAGGAATGAACATCCTGCTATATGATATATATCCAAACGAGGAAAGAGCGAAGGAAGTTGGAGGAAAGTTCGTTGATCTTGAAACTCTGCTTAAGGAGAGCGATGTGATAACACTCCACGTCCCACTACTGGACTCCACATACCACCTGATAAACGAGGAAAGGCTCAGGCTAATGAAGAAGAATGCGATATTAATCAACGCATCAAGAGGAGCAGTTGTCGACACGAACGCACTGGTTAAAGCCCTTCAAGAAGGATGGATAGCAGGA
>QMUI01000077.1 GCA_003660485.1 Thermococci archaeon
CAACTACATTCAGGGAATAAACAGCATAAAGAAGGCCTTGAGCAAGGAGGGTTTCACGCTGGTGGAGTTCCTATCCCCGTGTCCTATAAGCTTCGGAAGGAGGAATAAAATGAAGACGGCTCCAGAACTCATAAGGTGGTACCAGAAGATAACCGTCCCGCTCAACAAGGCCAAAAAGATGTCTCCAGAAGAGCTTGAGGGTAAGATAGTCATAGGGGAATTCGTTGATAGGGATAGGCCTGGGCTCGTTAGGGAGTACAGGGAGTACATAAAGAGAGCTAAGAAGATCATGGGGTGGGAGGAATGAGGAAGGAAATTCTAATCGGTGGCTTTGGAGGGCAGGGTGTCATCTTAGCCAGTGTGATCCTGGGGAGGGCCGCTGCAGTTTACGAAGGCTTGCACGCAGTTCAGACTCAAGTTTACGGGCCTGAGTCAAGGGGTGGGGCTAGTAGAGCTGAGGTCGTGATAAGTGACGAGCCCATAGATTACCCTAAGGTGATAAAACCTGAGTATGCAATCCTTTTGAGCCAGCAGGCTTACGATAAGTACCTTCCCTTGGTTAAGGATGGAGGCTTGGTAATTATTGAAGAGGACTTAATCCCCCACAGGAACGAGGAACTTGAGAGCGGAAAGAAGGTTTACGCTTATCCTCTGACGAAGATAGCTGAAGAAACTACCGGCTTAAGTTTGACGATGAACATACTAACCCTTGGCCTGTTCGTTGGTCTCACTGACATCGTTAAGAAGGAGAGCATAGAAAAGGCTGTTTTAGATGCAGTCCCCAAAGGAACGGAACAGATAAACCTCAAGGCTCTTCATAAGGGCTTTGAACTTGCCAAGAAATTCTGATTTTCTTTGGTATTTTTATCTTGGTATTTTTATCCAAAACCTTTTAAAGCTATTTTCAAATAGACTGGATGAATAGTCCAGTGGAGGGTCTAGAATGAAAAGGATCCCAATTGTCCTGTTCTTAGCTTTAATAGTCTTCATGAGCGGGTGCATAAGCACTAAGACAACCACGGTAACAACAACGGCCCCTGCAAAGACCATAACCGTCACGGAAACCCAGGGTAAGGTCACTACTATTACCATTACCCAGACCATAACAACCACGACGACACCAGCTCACTATCCTCTGACGATCGTTGATTCCGTGGGAAGGAAAGTTACAATAAAGAAAGAACCCCGAAGGATAGTCTCGCTGGCCCCCTCAATTACTGAGACCCTGTACTTCATAGGTGCCCTCGACAAGGTCGTTGGAGTTACAAAGTTCGATGACTTCCCGCCTGAGGTTCAGAAGGGAAGGGCAGTAATCGGTGACTTCTCTAATCCTAACCTTGAGGTCATAGCTTCACTGAAGCCCGACCTCATAATCGGGACTAGCATACATCTTAAGTACCTAGACAAGCTTCAGCAGATAGCTCCCGTTATCATAGTTGATCCAAAGAACATGAGCGAAATCTACGAGTGGATAATAAAGCTCGGTAAAGTTGTCAACAGAGAAAAAGAGGCTGAAGGAGTTGTTAACTACATGAAAGCAATTGTGGAAAGCGTTCAAGCCAAGGTTGCAAACTCCTCAAGGCCTAAGGTATTCTACTTGGTCGGCTACTGGAACGGCTACTGGACCGCTGGAAGGGGCACATTCATGGACAGCTTAATAAGCATCGCCGGTGGAGAAAACATCTTCCATGATATTGAAGGCTGGAAGACCGTGAGTGCTGAAGATATAGTCGCTAGGAATCCTGATATTGTAATAATCTCTTATCACGCTGGTATTAAGCCTGGAGATCTCTGCAATACTCCCCTAGCGAAGACAAACGCTTTCAAGAACGGTAGGGTCTATGTGATCAGCGATGATAACTTAGTTTCGAGGCCTGGCCCCAGGATAGTTCTTGGCCTCGAGGAGATAGCCTACTTCATCCACCCTGAGGCCTTCAACTACGCCTACCAGCCAAAAGCCTGCGCTGTCTTCTCCTGATTAAATTTTTAAATTTTTAGCAGTCCCAGGGTTGGTAGTGCCGTTATTGCTATGCTTATTAAACCCCCAAGTATTAATGCAGGCATTGTGATTTTCCTCTCTATACCGAGAACGTAAGCCGCCAGGGCTCCCGTCCAAACTCCAGTTCCTGGGAGTGGTATGGCAACAAAGATCGTTAGACCAATGAATCCCCACCTCTCTACGTACGGCTTTGCTTTTCTTCTTGTCTTTTTTAGGTATTTTAGGTAAAACTTGGCAATCTTTCCCAGTAAAAATGGGGAGTCCTCTAAGCTTAGCATGATCCTGTCTATCAGAGGCAGAGATACGGGGAGCACAATTGACAAAAGAAGAACTCCAACAATTGAGGCTATTATTGTTTCTATTGGGGGATACCCCCTTCCAAGCCCATAAACGACGGCGTACCTCCCTTCAAAGGTTGGAATTAGGGATAATATTAAAACCTCTAAGAAGCTCATTTTATCACCATCCTTATCGTTATCGTTTTGCCAATATTCTCCTTGGGGGCTTTATAACCTCTGCTACTCCAAGCTCCATGCGAGGATTTTACAGTAACCCCCTATCGTAGAGGGCATGGTATGCCCTAAGTAGGGCCTGCTGCACTCTCTTTGGCCCAAAATTCTTGGCGGCCTCTCTTACTCCTCGTTCCTTGATTCTCTTGAGTATTATCTCTACATCCTGGGTTAATTTCAAACTGCTAAAATTATCAAGGGCCAGTTCCACAATCTCATACGGATCCCTATAGTTTAGCCCTTTCAGCCACTTAAGTGGAATGCCCTCTCTTAATGGTTTAACGTCCTCAAACTCAATTATTGTAACCTCATCGTCCCCATATAGCTCTCCGTATATCCTTGAAAGCTCGCGAACTAGCTCTTTTACATTCGAAAAGCCATCAAGCTTCGCGTCCTCATTTGTAAGCTCCTTAACCCTTTTAGTTCGAATCTCCTTGATTTTGGCCTTGGCTATTGCGGTGTCGCTTGGGGTTATGACTATGTACACTTCACTTCCCGGTTTAGCCTCGTACTTTCCATACCTAACAGTCGTTACTTTCTTCCCGCTTATTATTTTGGTCTTGTACTTGTTGTCAAGTAGAATGAACCTCCTTATCTGAACCGTTTTCACGCTCAAGCACCTCCAGTAACTGCTGTAATTTAGTGATCTCGTAGTCCGCGTACTCCCTGTATTCGATCTCTTTATCAGAATACTTGCCGTACCTGAACCACACGGTTTTCATTCCAACTTTCTTAGCCCCGTATATGTCCGAATAAAGCCTGTCACCAACCATTATGGCTTCGCTAGGCTTGACATTGAATGCCTTTAATGCCTTCTTAAATATCTTTGGATGCGGCTTCTTAACTCCTTCAAAGTCCGAGATTACGACGTGCTCAAAGAAGTCATCCATTTCAAGCCTTAGGATTTTCTCCCACTGCTTTATTGGATTCCCGTCTGTAATTACCCCTAGTCTGTAGCCGAGCTCCCTCAGCCTTATTAGGGTTTTTCTTGCTCCTGGAACCTCCCTCAGGTAAGCGAACTTCGTGTTATGGTAAGCTATAACCCCCGCCGCAACAAGCTTTGGATCATAGGGGATGTCAAGTCTCCTGAGGAGGTAATCAAAGTGGTGGGGGAAGTTGCTTCCGTACTCCTTTATCAACTCCATGAGTTCGGAATATGCAGTGTCAAAATCAACTGGGAGACCATGTCTGATCATATTCTCTATGGCGTTCCTTCTCGCCATCTCGGCTAACTTACTTGTATCGGCAAGCGTATCATCAAGGTCGAAAAATACTACCCTTATCATATCTACCCTTAAGAGAATCTCTAAAGGGGAATAAAAACATTATTATCAAGAGGGAAAGGGAAAATAGAAGGAGTTTACTTCTTCATTGGGAGACCATAGTCGAACGAATAGTAGACCTTCTGGAACTCAAGCCTGAAGTAGTACACGTCTCTCCTGACCTTCTTTGGATCCTCCTTGTCCAAGAGAACCCTCTTCATGAAGTGGGCTATCTCCTTCATGTCATCCTCCATCATTCCGACCCTGGTCATCTCCTGAACTCCGATTCTCAATCCACTAGGCTCGTTGACCTTCTCGAGCGGATCCCACGGCAGGAGGTTCTTGTTGAGAATTATCCCAGCCTCCTCGAGGAGTGGAGCTGCCCAACCTCCTCCAGCCGGGTGTAGGTCGCTGACATCGACTATTACCTGGTGGCTCTTCGTGTATCCCTGGTCTTCACCGATGACCTTAAATCCTTCTTCTGCCAATGCTTCAGCCAAGGCCTTAGCGTTCTTCACGATCTGCTTTGCGTAGGCTTCACCGTACTCCAGCATCTCTGCGGCTGTAATCACCTTACCTGCCATGTGGTGGAGGTGGTGGTTGCTCAGCACTCCTGGGAAGATCGCCCCCTGGAGCTTTGCTATGGTATCATTGTCAGCAAACTTCTTGTAAAGTATTACTCCACCCTGGGGTCCTGGGAAGGTCTTGTGGGTTGAAGCTGTCATTATGTCGGCTCCCTCTCTAAGTGGATCTTGGAACTCTCCTCCAGCGATTAGACCGAGGACGTGGGCTGCATCGTAAACGACGAATGCCCCAACTTCCTTTGCAACTGGAGCGAGCTCCTTGACTGGGTGCGGGAACGGGAAGAGTGAGCCGCCGAACATGACTATCTTTGGCTCAAGCTCCCTGATCATCTTCTCGGCCTTGTCAACGTCGATGTTGAATGACTCATTGTCGAATGGCCAGGTATGTACTTCTAAGCCGCGCATTCCTGCAGCACCGAATGGCATGTGGCTTATATGCCCTCCATGGCTCGTGTGGAGGACGATTACCTTATCCCCAGGCTGGCCGAGGCCGAAGAATACTGCTTGATTAGCATTAGTTCCTGAGATTGGCCTTAGATCGGCAAAGTCGCTCTTGAATAACTTAGTGAAGAGCTCGACACCAATGAGCTCGACCTCATCAACGTACTTACATCCCTGATAGTACCTCTGCCTCGGCCACCCCTCTGCGTACTTGTGCATGAAACCTGAAGCCACTGCCCTATTAACGCTTGGGGAAGTTATGTTCTCACTCGCGATCAGGTTTATGGTATGGCTCCTCCACTTTTCGTGCTCCTCAATAAAGTTCAGAACCTTATCCCTATACTCCCTGTAGGTCATAGAAGCCACCTCGGATTTATATTTCATGTGCATATAATTTAAACCTTTGCTTGAAAATCGGGGCAGTTCTTTGAAAAGAGAGTCCGGGAGGTTGGATTGCTCACATTTCAAGTTGACATTTTGGCAGTATTACTATTTTCCTTTTTCGTATCATTTTTTGTTATGTTAATTTTTTCATTCGTGTGTTTTGGTTTTTCTAGCCTTGTTTTGTGGTGTTAAAGACCTGCTCGGGTCTAGAATTCTAGATCAAGAGTTTAAGCTGGAGGATATTGAATTTAACTTAATACTG
>QMUI01000078.1 GCA_003660485.1 Thermococci archaeon
CCTACTCTAGAGTATGATACTCATGAGTAGGTTCGTTGATAGGGAGGAGGAACTTGAGTTCCTCAGGAGGAGATGGAGTTCCCAAAAGCCCGAGCTTATAATTATCTACGGCAGGAGGAGAATTGGGAAAACGTACCTCCTACAAAAGTTTTTATCTGAGGTTGGCGGAGTTTATCTGTTGGCGGAAGAAAGTGAAACGGTTTTGGAAGACTTCTCCGAGAGGCTCGCGGAGTACTTTGACGATTCACTCCTCAGGGAAAATCCTCTGAGAAGCTGGGGAGCATTCTTCACGTATCTCGCTGGAAAAAGCTCTAAGCGGCTTGTTGTGGTGATAGATGAGATTCAATACATAGCGAAATCGCAGAAGGATTTTCTCAGCGTTCTCCAGAAGTACTGGGATCTACATCTCTCGAAGACAAAGATTATGCTAATCCTCTGCGGTTCCCTAATTTCATTCATGGAGGGAATCCTTTCGGCAAAATCCCCCATATACGGGAGGAGAACGGGAATCTGGAAGGTTGATGAGATGGATTTCTTCGATGCCTGGAAATTTCACAGGGTTGATGTTGAAACCGCGGTGCATATATACTCAGTCTTTGGCGGGGTTCCACAATATTTAGCTGACTACAACCCAAAACTCAGCTTTTGGGACAATCTTAGGGAGTTATTGCTCTCGAAGGGAGCTAAGTACTACGATGAGCCAAAGTACCTTCTCAAGCAGGAACTGAGGGATGTTTCTAGGTACTTCTCAATCCTCAGGGCAATAGCCATGGGCTATACAAGGTTTGGTCAGATTGCGGATAAAGCTAAGATAGACGCTAAATCCCTCGCAAAATACCTAAACGTGCTGAACGAAATGGGCTACATAACTGAAGAAAAGCCTGTTATTGGGAAGGGGAGAACCCTCTACAAAATCAACGATAATCTCTTTGCCTTCTGGTTCCGCTTTGTTTATCCGTTAAAAAGTGAAATTGAGATGGGATTAGATGTCGTTGAAGAAATAAAAGCCGAATTCAACGACTATTTAGGTCAGGCGTTTGAGAAAATAGCCAAACAATTCTTGGTTAGACTTAACTTAATGGGAGAGCTCCCCTTTAAGTTTACGAGGATTGGAAGGTGGTGGCATAAGGGAGAAGAAATCGATATAGTGGCGATAAACGAGCGTGAAAGAAAAGCTCTGCTGGTTGAAGTTAAGTGGAAGGACTTGAATAAAAAGGAAGCGAGGGGAATATTAAGAGACCTAAGGAGAAAGAGCGAACTTATTGAAGGGGAGGAATGGGAGAGGTTTTACGGTCTAGTTGCCAAGGAGATAAAGGGAAAGGAGAAGCTACGGGAGGATGGATGGTTGGTATGGGACTTGAAGGACTTCAAGGAATTAAAAGGGATGAGCTCATATCCCAAAGATTCCCCACACTAGTCATTCCTGCAACTAAAGTGGTTCTCCTTCTGTGGTCGGGGTTTGGTTTAAATCAAAGTTCTTCGCTCCACTTTTTTCCCTCAACTCCTTGGTAATCTTGAACATTGCATTTATCGACTCTCTAATAACCTCGTTGTTATAGCTCCTCAAATCATAAACCTTGATGAATATGTCATCGGAAAGCTCAAGCCTCTTCATTCCTCTCACCTTTAATTGTGGAAACGATGGTCTCAAAACATCGTCAAATCCCTGATTACTTCACGAGCTCTTTGAAGTTTTCACTTGCATAGAGGATTCCACCTGCAGGGTTGATTATTTTACCAAGCAACCATAGGACAGAATTCCCAGAAAACAGAACTAAATCCCTCATGTCATAATCCGGAACGAGCTTGATAGTTATTGGGCTTAGGGAGTCCAGTATTACCTCCTTATCCTTCGCCACCTGAATATTAACCCCTTTCTCTCTAGAACTATCAGCTTTCCGCTTGGTGTTTTTGTCAGATAATTTTCCTTTCTTAGAGTTTTGATCACCCGAAAAGCTTGCCTCACTCATGATATCTCCATCTTTCGCGTTGAAACTTATTATTTCCCATCCTCGTGAGTTTCGATGCAAATTTAACGGCATCAAGAATGTCTCTCGGTAAGTTCTGGGTACTCTTAAATAGGGCTTAGGTCAAGAAGCTCAAGAATTAAGTATGCAGGTATTCGTGCCCCTAAAGCTATTTAAGAGTTGCATAGCCCCCCATAAGGCCCGACTTAGTGGTCGCTTCAATCAGCCATTTCCAGAGAGGAACGACCCTAACATCCCTTCCGCCCTCCCTAATACTGCCCTCCTCATCCCATGTTATCACTGTAAGCTTTTCAGCCCTAAGTCTTTTTCCAACCTCCACGAGGTTCTTGACCTCCCGTCTGTAGTTGTTCTTCGTTATTTCCTTGGTGACCTGTATCAGCTCCTCCACATTCAAACCCTTCCTCAGAACAAAGTCAACCTCACCCCTCTCGTCCCGCCAGTAGTACAGCCTGTATCCTCTCCTCACGAGTTCAACTGCAACTGCATTCTCCATTTTTCTCCCCAAGTCAGGTGAGGGAACAAAACCGGCACTAAGGAAAGCCGGATCCACTACGTAAATTTTTCTCGGTGATTTCAGGCTTTCTCGCACCTTATAGGAAAAACGCTCCGCCTTGAGGATTATGAATGCTTCCTCAAGATAATCGACGTAGTTCTTTACGGTATGTACACTTCCCACGTCCAGAGCATTCTTCAGCCTCGTGTAGCTGAATTCTCTGGCAAAGTTGGAGACTAGATAGAGGGCAAGCTCATAAAGGCTGGAGGAATATTTCACGTTCTTTCTTTTAACGACGTCCTTCATTATTATGCTGTCAAAGAGCATCCTCCCGTAATCCCGGTAGTCATAGCCCTTAACGACCACCTCGGGAAAGCCTCCCCTCTCCAAGTATTCCGAAAGCTTTGAGAGCACCTTCCCTTCTTGGAAACTCGTCTCTACTTTTGGCTCTATGTTATTTGCCCTTAGAAACTCCCCGAAGGAGAACGGGAAGACCTTAACCTCTATGTACCTCCCCGTCAGGTGCGTGGCGAGTTCGCTACTTAGAAGCTTTGAGTTAGAGCCAGTGATGATGACGTTGTAGCCCAGCCTTCCTAGCCTGTTCACGAAGAGCTCCCAGCTACGGACGTTCTGGATCTCATCAAGGAATATCGTCCTGAAGTCCCCGTAAACCTCGTGAGCAAGCTTTAAAACCTCATTAAGGTCATCAGCTTTGGCCAGTACTTCATCATCGAAGTTCACATAACCGAAATTTTCCTTGAGAGTCCTTACCGCCAAGAAACTCTTCCCCGCCCTCCGGGGTCCGGTTATGACCTTTATCAGGTCGGTATTTAGGTATTTCCTAAGTTTTTCCCCCGCTTCCCTCTTAACATAGGGTTGTCTTTTCAGCAACTCAACTTCATACTTTTGGGCTATCATGTGCTCCCTCATTCTGTGCACCTAGAAAAATAAAGTGCATAAAATTTTAAAAATTTGTGCAGTTAAGTGAACATTTACTGTTAATGAAGGTAGACAAATTCGTTAGCCAAAAACGAGAGAACTAAGGGAACCGTTCTCTCGTCCTGTATCGACTACCGTTGACGGAAACCCGAGCCCACCAAACACAATGACACCCGAAAAAAAAAACTAAAAAACTTACGGAACTAATGGTATAGACCGATACATAAAACAGGAACAGTTACGGAGCCCCCTTATGCCTATTGTATAGTTAAAACATCCTCATCGTAGGAGTAGAACTTGATTGGATATCCCTCTCGTTTAATTCCAATTCGTTTTAATTTCTCGAAATCTTCCCTTCTAATGTATGCAGTCCCAAAGCTCGGCTCCAGCACCTTTCCAAGAACCCATAGGGCCGACGTACCAGAGAACACCACAAAATCCCTAATCTTTTTTCAGTCTTATCCTGTATATGACCCCTCTAACAACCTGAAATATCTTCCTCTTCTCCTCTCCCCAAGTATAGAGGAGAACCTTTTCCCGTCTCCAAAATCATGGCACCGTTACTTTCCAGTGATCTGAGGGATTCTGTAGAGGTAGGGCCTGTTAATATTAAATTTGGCTAAAAGTTCTTTAACAGAATAGAAACCTCTTCTTTAACCGCCAACTCCCTCAATATCTTCTCCTTCAGTATTGGAGCCCTCATATTGTATCCCCCAGGATACATCAAAGATGAATCCGGCAAAACAATTTCCATCCCCTACAATCCTTCCTAACTTCCTCCCATGGGTGGCTGTTTTGTAAATGATAGCTATAACTTTTCTCGCGTTTTGTTTTTGGTAACCCGAATGGGAACTGTCTGAGGATGTCAGATTCCCCGTTCCTCCCGAAAGTTACCTAGGGAGTAGAAGGTTATCCTCATCTAATTACGAAAGCTATAGAATCGGCAGGAGAAATGTTAAAGGCATTGGAAGAACTACAAGAAGAGAGTTTTAAAACTTTTAAACACATTGCTGGTAATTTAAGCTCTCTCACTCCTTATCGGGAATATGTTTAGGTTTTCAACATCAATGGTAGAAAAGTGAAGAAAAAGATGTTCTGAAGGCACTTGAGTTTAGCAAGTTTTTCTCAGTTCTTCTTTTAGGAATTCTATCGGTCTGAGGATTTTAATCTGGTGATCCCTGAGTTGCAAGATCTTATTTTCATTCCTCAAACTCAATAGATCCCCTAGGCCTTTGCTTCATATGCTATCTTAAGCCATTTGTTGTCGTCTTTGTCATGGCAGGTCTCAAACCTTTCCTTGGGCTCTACTACTTCCATTCCATTCAGGAAGTTTGCAAGAACTTGGGGCCAATTTTCACTAAGCCTATCTTTCTTTGCCAGTAGGGCAATTTCTGCTGTGAGTTCTTCAAGGGCCTCTGAACTTATGTAGTTCGTGAAGTGTTGTTTATCTAGGAGGCTTATGAGTAGGCTGTTCTTTCAGTGGTTTCTTTTGTTGTGTTTGTGTATTTTTGTTACTGTAATGTTTTTTAAGTTCTGGGTGTATGTTTTTTATCGGGGTCGTTTCCGTTCGGCCCGGAGGTTGATGACCTCCCGTCTGAGGTGACCGGTGGTCCCGATGTGGACGGGAGTGCGAAACCAACCGCACCGGTTGCAACAAACGCAACCGGTAGCGGAAACGGTAGCTAAACCTTGTGGCCTTATCATTGCAACCAAGGCAACATTGGTGTCCATAACGAGCTTCATTTCCTAGCACCCTTAAGCTCCTTCCACTCCCTCTCAACTTCCTCGATGATGTCCTTAACCAGTGGCCAGTCATCCTCAATTTCTTCAGTAAGGAGCCTTTGTAGTGCCCTCCTTGATCTTTCCCTAGCCTCTTCGGGAGTTATTTTTCTTGCGAGTTCCCTTGCCTGTTCCATCATTATCTGGCCGAGAGCTAGGGTTACGGCGTATTTGATGAAGTCAGAGCGGCTCTTGAATTCACCCTTCTCA
>QMUI01000079.1 GCA_003660485.1 Thermococci archaeon
AGTGAAGTGGTTAAGAGATTGAAAACCCTGGGCATTAAGCTTGAGTTTAAAACTTTGGATGTTGGGGATTACATAGTTAGCGAGGACGTTGCGATAGAGAGGAAATCAGCTAATGACTTTATTCAGTCCATCATAGATGGAAGGCTTTTCGATCAAGTTAAGAGGCTTAAAGAGGCCTACCCCAGGCCCATAATGATCATCGAAGGTCAGCTCTATGGAATAAGGAACGTTCATCCAAACGCGATAAGGGGTGCAATTGCCGCGGTAACAGTTGATTTTGGCCTCCCGGTAATATTCTCCTCAAACCCTGAAGAGACTGCCCAGTACATATTCCTGATAGCGAAGAGGGAGCAGGAGGAAAAGGAGAGGGAAGTGAGGATAAGGAGCGAGAAAAAGGCAGTAACGTTGGCCGAGAGGCAGAGGCTCATAGTTGAAGGACTACCCCACGTTTCAGCAACATTAGCAAAGAGGTTACTCAGACATTTTGGGACGGTTGAGAGGGTTTTTACAGCGAGTGAAGCTGAATTGATGAAGGTTGAGGGGATAGGGGAAAAGATAGCGAGAGAAATTAGAAAAGTTATTACGGCACCATACAGGGAAGAATTATAGCCACTTTTTCATCCATCTCACAATTAGCTCTAATCTCTTAATTCTGTGCTTTGGTTTGCCAGATCTGCTTAGGTCGTGATTCTCTCCTGGGAATATTGCCAATTCGACTTTTTTGCCCAAGTATTTCAGGGCTATGAAGAATTGTAAGGCTTCGGGAAGCCAACAACGGTAATCCTCTGTGGAGTGTATTATCAATAGAGGAGTTTCAACACTTGGGGCGTTCCTTAATGGACTTTTCTCCCAATATTTCTCAAAGTTGCTCCAGGGATCTCCTCCAATTTGGTCTGGAGCAAAATAATAGCCTATATCTGTAGTCCCGAAGAAGCTTATCCAGTTAGAAATCGACCTTTGAGTTACTGCCGCTTTAAACCTGTTTGTGTGCCCAACTATCCAGTTAACCATGAAGCCTCCATAGGAACCTCCAGTGACACCAATTCTTTCTGGATCTATGAAGTCAAACCTTCTAATTGCCTCCTCAACGACTTCCATTATATCTTGATAATCTCTCTCGCCATAATGACCCCTTATATCCGCGAACTCTTCCCCGTAACCATCACTTCCCCTGGGATTTGAGAATATGACCACGAATCCCTTAGATGTTAAGACGTGGAACTCGTGCATGAATGCATGTCCATATGCAGTCTTAGGCCCTCCATGAATCTCAAGGACTGCTGGATATTTCCTTTCTGGGTTAAAGTCCACTGGCTTCATTATCCAGGCATCTATTTCTGCCCCATCACTAGCTTTGACTTTGAAGTGTTCGGGTTTTGAGAGGTTATATTCTTTTATCCATGAGTTGAAATTGGTAATCCTCTTTTCCTTTCCGTCCCTTAGGATGTAAAGCTCGAGGGGTGTTATTGAATCTTGGGCGGTAAATGCTATGTAATCTCCTACCGCAAAGCTCTCGACACTTCTATCTCCTTTAATAATTCTCTCAATTTTCCCTTCTAAGCTAACCCGGAAGAGGTTTGCCCTTGGCCCATCTGTCGCGACGAAGTATATCCAGCCATCCTTAAATACGAGCTCTGCTCTCTGTGATCCTCTGACGTCGCTGTTTAGAGAATTGTAAGTTGATCTGTCAATTTTAGTTAAGAGCTTAAGCTCTTTCCCATCGAACATATAAATTTTAGCATTCGTTGCAAATCCTCTTTTGAGAGTGTTGGCCTTGAGTATCAACCCGTCGTTAAGCGGGATAAAGTCAAGGATTCTCCATTTTCCTGGGGTTAGCTTTACTGCTTTTCTGCCCTCTAGGACATACACATCGCTAATCGTTGGCTTATTCTCCCTGTTTTCTTGAGCTAAGAAGTACAGCCTCCCTTTGTGGAACCTTACTTGCATAATGTCAAGGTTCTTTGGCGTTACTCTCCTTTTTCTTCCAGATTCGACATCTACTAGATAAACTACGTTTCTCTTCCCGTATATCCATCCTTGACCATTGAACCAGAACGGTATCTCCTTGATTATGTGAATATCTTCTTTTTTCTTTTCTATGTCGATTGGTGTTATAACTGCTATACTCTTTCCATCTTCGGAGAATCTTATGTCCTTAATACCATACTTGAACTTTGTTAATAACCTAGCTTCTCCTCCATCTGTTGGTATTATATAAAGCTGTGCCCCCTTGTCTTTTTTGTCCCTTTTTGAGCTGAACGCTATTAGCTTTCCATCTGGAGAAAATCTGGGATTTGTATCTTTTCTTCCTGATGTGAACCTTTTAACGCTCCTCCCATCGTACAAGTAAATGCTTGAGAAGTACTCATCTTCCTCAATGCTTATGGTTGTTACTTGAAATGCGACTTTCTTTCTGTAGATGTCAATGTTACCTACGAGTTTAAACTTCTCAATATCCTTTTCATTCAATCCTTTCATGTCTTGAATTTTGGGATATTAGTATATTAGCGTTTCGACAGTTATCTGAGGATAAGGGAATGTACCCGGGGGGAGCGAAGGGGAGTCATCGCTCGGGGTTCTCCTTCAGCTCATCCCCCGCGGTTGCCCCGGGCATTAAAAATTAGCAAGGTTTTTATATAACTTTGACTAGCTGGAGGTAGGTGAAGAGAATGGCCAAGGAGAAGGCAACGCTACCTCCAACTGGTGCAGGGTTGATGAGATTCTTTGATGAGGACACTAGGGCAGTAAAAATAAGTCCAAAAGGAGCCATAGCCCTTGTATTGATATTTATAATGCTTGAGGTTCTCCTTCATGTCGTTGGCCCAAGGATATTCGGTTAGATTGGTGTCTTCTTTAGTCCTCTAGCATTTAACTCATCATTTACTATCCTCCTCATTATATCTTCTAAGTAGCCGGAGATAAGCGTCTCGACATTGGCCTTTATGTTATCTATGTCGTGCCTTATTCCCTCAAGCAATTTGATGTACTCCCTTGCCATCTCAAGTTGCCCCTCCTGCTTGAGTAACTGCTCTTTGAGGTGATCGAAGTCATCCTCAAGCACTTCTAACCTTCTAACTTTCCTTTTAAGTTCCTCTAATTCTCTCTCAAGTTGTTCTTTTTCAGATTTTAACTTTCTTATTTCCTCTTCTTTCTTTTCTAGTTCCTTAACGAGGTTATTATATTCTTCAGCTATCTGAGCAAGCCTTTCTATCTCTCTCAATGGAGGGACTTTTCCATCTCCCAGGATTACTACATCGGGCCCAACGTTTACTATATCTGAGGGCTTAACCTTTATCTTTTTTTCTGATGAAAACATTCCTGAATGAAATTCTCCTCTCGAGACATTTTCAAGAGCTTTCATTTTGAATATAAAGAGATATTGATCGCCGGACACTTCAACGTTTATGTCAGTAACGTAACCCAAGATTTGTCCCTCTGGAAGTGAAATTACGAACTTGTTAACAAGTTGCATTCCTTGACTCTCCTCCATTAGTTTTCACCCTCTACTTTTCGTAGCTAATTCTACTTAACGTTTTCTAAAGCAACTTATAGTAACCTGTTTCTGGCTCATATATCTCTCCATCGATCAGCAATTCTGCTATTGCATCTTCTATGGTCTCTTCGTCGTACTTGCTCCCAAGCTTCTTCATCAAATACTTCCTTGATACTGCAATTTTTTTCTGCCTTAATATCTTGAGTATCTCTTCCTTGACTTCCTCTAAGAGCTCATTTTCCTCCTTGGTCTCCTCTTCAGTAACCTCTTCCTCAAGTAGCTCTTCTACTGGCTCTTCTATGGCTCTCTGCTCCATCATTATGCCGTAAAGCTCGTCTATCGTCTCAAGCAGATCCTCGTCTATTCCCTTGTTCTTGGCTATTACCTTTGACTTTGCGGTAATTCCATACTGGTTGTAAATCTCCAAGGCTATCTTGGCCTTCCTTATGTGCTCGACCTTTTCCTTAAGCGTTTCATAGCGGTGGAGTATCCACATGTTTGGATGGACTTTGGCAACTCCCTCGACCAGTATCTGCTTGTCATCTCTCCACTCCGCTATCTTCCCTATCACCTGAACTAGATCACCCTTCCTCACGAGCTTGGCGAACTTCGTGTCATCCCTGAATCCAAGAACCCAAATTACCCCAGTGCCGTCGTCTATCTGGAACTTACCGTAAGTCTCGTCTTCAGCTATAAGGGGTTCCCTAACCACCGTTCCCACTACCTTTGCCCTGTATACCTTCCTGGCATCCTTGGTTATTAGGTAGTTTGGCTCAAAGTCACCCTCACTCTTAACGAAGTACCCCTCCAGGATATCCTTGATGTAAACCCGAGTAGCAGGCATTCTCTTCTTCATTCTGACCACCACACCAGCTCTCTTTCTAATTTAGGCAAAACTTTCCTCTCTAACTCCATAATCTCCTCCAACGCCTCTAGATCTGCATCGCTGAAGTCTTGGATAATTTCACCGTAAATGTGCATGCCTTCCTCGTTCCGTATTATCCTCCCTATCACTCTCACTACCTGACCAACTTTTGGTAGCTCGCCCTCACTCTCGATTATGGCAACTCCAGTTCCATCATCGAGCCAGAACATATATTCCATTTTATCGACCTTGATCACCCTACCGATCAGCGAAACCCTGGTGTCATCTTCTCGAATCTCGCTTATTCTTCTCTCTACGGCAGGTTTTCTCCTCCTTATTGGTTGTTCCATTTTACATCACCCCTACCTCTTCGAGCTCTCTCTTAACTCTCTCTATCTCCCTCCTATAATCAACGTCCTCCCAAGAGGACGCTCTTAGAATTAAGCCTAGGAATCTATCTTCTATGACGTTTCCCCTGACTATTATTTCCTTCCCTATTATTTTGTAAAACTCCTCCTCAGCTAGCTTTCTTGCCGCTTCTTTCATCGTCATTCCCATGCTCTCCATCTCTCTAATTTTCTCGGATATCTCTTCTGGGCTAACGCCTAGGAGTTCTTCTGCGTCATCACCGAAAAGGGTAACCCTTATGTAGCCCGTCCCATCATCTAGTCCAAAATCTAGGATCGTGATCTTTATTGGTTCGACTTCCCCGTGCTCTGGACATATCCACGTCTCTGTTCCGGGGTCATAGTCAACTTTTTTCTTGCACTCGGGACATGCATCATAAACTAGAACCCTGTAAACTTTAGCTATGGTCCCCCTTACCTCTATGAACCTGTCTCCCGCTTCAATGTCCTTAATCTTTTTCCTCGTGTACGTGGCAATTCTGACTTCCTCAAGTGGTGGAATTGAATTTACCCTTGGATCTTCTGGGTTAAGAATAATTCTTGCCCTAAAGTTTATGTGCAACTCTGGGAGTCCTGAGAGGCTCTCCCTCACTTGCGCGTCTAGAACCTTGATTACATCACCAACTTC
>QMUI01000080.1 GCA_003660485.1 Thermococci archaeon
GCGATTATGCTGTGGCTTTTAAGTATGAGGATAAAATCTACCTCTTCAGGGATCCAATTGGAATAAGACCCCTCTATTATTCTCCGAACGGTCACTTTGCATCTGAAAAGAAAGTTCTGTGGACCCTTGGAGAGAAAGCAATTCCCGTAAATCCTGGGGAAGTCATGGAGATATCGAATCGAGGAATAAAAAGGTGGAAGGTGTTTGATCCCCTTGATGTTAAAACTTGGGGAGTAGCATACCGTGAGGGTCTCAAGGATCTCCTTCTCAACTCCGTCAGGCTTAGAAGTCGAGATGAACTTGGCGTTCTATTTTCTGGGGGTCTCGATAGTTCGCTAATAGCTCTGCTTGCATCAAACTTCTCGGAGAAGGTTGTGCTTTACACTGCCGGAACCGAGGACAGTAAAGACATTGAATGGGCAAGGAAAGTTGCCGAGGAGCTTGGCCTTGCACTTAAGGAATATATCTTCTCGCGGGAAGAAGTTGAAGCCGAGCTTGAGAAGGTGGCGTTCGCTGTAGAAGATCCCAATCCTATGAACATTGCCATAGCCATCCCTCTATACTTCTCAACTAAATTGGCACGAGAAGATGGGATTAGGGTTCTATTAAGCGGACAAGGGGCGGATGAACTGTTCGGAGGATATGCAAAGTACCTAAATAATCCTGGCCTAATGATTGAAGACTTTAAAACACTTGCCGAAAGGAATTTGGCCAGGGATGATAAGGTTTCGATGCTCAACGGCGTTGAGGTTAGGTTTCCCTACCTTGACCTTTCATTTGCCATCTTGGCACTCAACGTGCCCTTGAACGAGAAGATAAGTGAAGGAATTAGGAAAAAGATTCTGAGGGAGGTAGCCGTGGATATGGGGCTCCCTGTGGATGTAGCCTACAGGGAGAAAAAGGCCATGCAGTACGGGAGTAACTCTCAAAAGTTGCTAGAGAAAATAGCCAAATCAAGGGGGATGGGACTTAGGGAGTTCGCTGACCATCTGTTTGAGCGGATGAGGAGAGGGATTGGCTCTGAGTGATGATGATAGTCCTCCAGAACCGACGCTTTTTCTTTAATTATACAATTAAACAACTCATTAATTCTGCTATTACATAGAGAGATAAATTTTTATATACCTATGCTTCCATATAGGTATAGAAAATTATACTACAAAAATCTGTATCTGGTGGTATCATGGAGGATCTGAGGAGGCAACTTGAGGAGTTGAAGAGAAGGTTGGAGGTGCTTGAGGAGAGGATAGATCCAATAGATGAAGTTATGCTCTCAATAAAGGCAAGGCTGAAGAGAAAGCTCGAAACACTTCCGGAACTTGACGAGGAGAAAGCAGCAAAGACGTTAAAGGCTCTTGCCAATCCCGATAGAATTAGGATCCTGAAAATGTTATCGGAGAGGCCCATGGGCTTCAAGGAGATTAAGGAAGCCCTAGGTGTTGAGAGCCCAACCGTTTCCCATCACTTGAAGCTCCTCTTGAAAACTAGGATGGTGAGGAAGGGGGAGAAGTACGAGATAACTCCAGACGGTAGGCTATTCCTCAGGATATTGGAGATATTGTCTGCCCTGGAAGAGGTGGAGGAAAATGTTTGAAGATGAGGGATTAAGGTTTAGGGTTAGGAACTTCCTGAAAGGGGTAGCTGCCCTTCTATTAGTGGTTTGGGTGTTTAGAGGGTGGCTTGGCTTAGAGGGATACAACGAGCAAATTGCCTGGGTAATAATTGCGCTGATATTCATAATAGAGCTTCTTGGCGTAGGCAAATGGTTCGGAATAACTCTCAGTGGAATAGTGTTTGCAGTAGCTAAGGCATTCTTCATAGTGGCATTGTTTATTTTCGTGGGAGGATGGCTCGGTTTGCCTTCAGAGCTAGTCCTTCATGGATTCACGATTACAGCAAAGAAGGCCCTAGCTTACTCCATAGTCTTAGGTATAGCCGGATTACTGGTGGCAAGGTTTGACTTTCCCATAAGGAGGGGACGAGATATCACCCCTAAGGTGGAGAGAAAAGCCTACGAGTTCACTGGCCTCACATATGATGGAGTAGTAGTGAAGGGGGATGGGAAAGCATACCCGATAAAGTTCGGGAAGAAAAGAGTTGGGTGGGCAATCGAAGGAGACGTCACGGTTGAGGTTAAAACTCCGATAGGAACCGTCAGGAAGAGGCTGATAGGGCCAACGGTGATATGGACGAGACTAAACTTAGAGGGAAGGAAAGTAAGCCCGAACCCAGCCTTTGTTGAGACGGTAAGCTCGATGCTTTCCCCAAGAATATACGAGGGTAAGACTGAGTCGGTAATTGATTTAGGCTTCCTGAAAGTGTACGAAGGAGAGGGCTTTGAGTACGTTAAGCTACCCTTCCTTGAGGTCATAAGCACTCCAGAAGGTGAAGAGGTAAGAATCGGCCCAATAAAAATACATGAGGGCAGGCCCAGGAAGATAAGGGGTGAGATGTTCACGATAAGGGAGCTTGGCAACGGGTTCCAGCTCACAAAAGTGGATGACAGGATGAGCATAGTTACGGATGAATTTAAGATAGAGATAGTTGGGAACAAGGTAACGTACAGGAGCGGTAGCGAAAAGCTGACCGTTGGAGACAACTACGTCTCCCTTTCCTCTGGAGACATCTCAATAAGCGTTGGAAAAGGTTCTGCGAAGATAAGGATAGAGGACGCAATAATCTCGGCAAGGGACGGGAAGGTAAAGATAAGGATTGGGGACAGCATACACACGATAAGAAGCGAGGAAGCATTCAAGCTCGTTCTCAAGAAGGCCAAGGAAATAGTAGAGGAGCAGAGCGAGGACGTCATTGAGGGACTTGGCGTGGATAAGGCGAGGCTGAACAGAAGGGTTAAGGAGCTTTTGGATGAGCTAATGAAGTTCCTGGGGTGAGAGGATGATATTTGAGGACGTTAAGAGGGTTATCGTCTCTGGAGTCAACGGCAAGATAACGGTAGAGGAACATGAAGGGGACTTCGTTGAGGTAAAGTACACAATAGAGGGTGAGTGTGACGTGGAGGTTAAGCGGGAAGGTGAAACGCTAATAATCAAGGAGGAACCCAGGAAGAAGAAAATCCTTGGAATAATAAGTAAGGATCTAAAGGGGAAGGCGGACATAACCGTTAAAGTTCCAGAGAGTGTTTCAGTTACTGCGTCAAGCGTAAACGGGACTATACTCGTAGAGGGAGCGAAGGCTAGAAAAGTAACTTCGGTCAACGGCTCGATAATACTAAAGGAGGCCAGGGTATCGGAAGTTTCTACTGTTAACGGGAGAATTTCCGGAAGCATAGCCTTAGCTGAAGATCTAAAAGTTTCCGGGGTAAACGGCTCAATAAGCCTTGACATAGAGGACATGGAGGGAGATGGAATAGTTTCAACCGTGAACGGGGGCGTTAGGATTAGGCTGAGCGATCTCTGCGATGTCACGGTCCTAGCCAGCGCGGTCAATGGCAGGATTCATGTGGATGACTTCGAGGATGGTGAGTTCAAGCTCAAAGTTTCCACCGTGAATGGGAGCGTGGTTGTTGAGAGGTTCTAGTTTTCTTTAATTCTTTAATTGGACAATTATTTAATTACATAATTAAGGAGGGTTAGAGGGGATGCTCGGCTTCGGAAGGAACTTCTGGCTGTACGCGGTGGGAAGATGGATCTCTCAGGCGGGATGGATAATTCAGGATGTCGCCGTCCCATTGTACGTCCTCGACAAGACGGGCAGCGGGGTGATGATGAGCCTCTTCATAATGGCAGAACTAGTTCCGAGGCTCCTCGTTAACCCAATAGCAGGAGTAATTGGGGATAGGTACGATAGAAAGAAGCTCATGTACGGGCTTGATATAGCTAGAGGGATTCTCCTCTTTGCAGTTATAGCCCTCAACTTCCTTGAGATACATCAGCTGTTGATAGTCCAGATAGTCATGAGCATTCTAGGAGCTTTTTTCTCGGCGGGAATAGTGGGCATGTTCCCAGATCTAGTTGAAAAGAATCAGCTTGCGAGGGCCAAGCCCATACTGAACACTGGGAGTCAGATACTTAGAATAGCTGGTCCAATTATAGGTGGCTCGGTATACGCCCTCGGAGAAAGATACCAAGCTTTGCAGTCATCCTTTACTACTACACCAATTTTAGAATAGATCTACTTAGACTTGAGGAGGGGTTCTCATGAAGCTTGGAAGGGACTTTTGGCTCTTTGCCATTGGCAGGTTCATATCCCAAGTAGGATGGGCCGTTCAAGAAGTGGCCTTGCCCCTGTACGTTTTAGATATAACGCACAGCGCTAAAATCATGACTCTCTTCGTGTTGGCCGACTTAATCCCCTCGTTATTGACAATGCCCATTGCCGGCGTCATTGGAGATAGGTACAACAGGAAGGCCTTAATGGTGAGCTTGGACTTGGCGAGAGGAGTTCTATTATTTGGTGTTGTCGCCTTCAACTTCCTGGGGATAAAGGAACTGTTGACAGTTCAAGTAGTTCTGGCTGTAATGAGCTCATTCTTCTCCGCAGGAACGTCCGCGATGTACCCGGATTTGGTTGACCAAGAGGATCTTGAGAGGGCGAACTCCATAGTCATGTCCGCTGGAATAATAGCAAGGCTCATTGGCCCGGCCTTGGGTGGTTTTATCTACGCGCTTGGAGGGATAAAACTGGCAATTCTGGTCAATGCTGTGAGCTTCTTTGGTTCAGGTCTGTTTGAGATGTTCATAAGATATGAATGGAAAAGCAGAAAGATTGAGAATCTCTCGGAAATTATTAAAGATCTCGTGGAGGGAATAAAATTCATAAGGAGTAGCAGGTATCTCGTAGTTTTGGTTACTTTTGCCTTGGCTATGAACGCCTTCGGTAATCCATTTGGAGCCATCATATGGCCGTACTCCCTTAGGGAAGTCTTGAAGCTCTCAAGTCAACAGTTTGGAATCGTTGAGAGCTCTTTCATGCTCGGTGCTTTACTTGGAAACGTGCTAATTGCTGCCGTCCTTGGTAGGAAGACTGGGAGGCATATATTCAAACTGATGTTGGTAAATGGGGCCCTTATGCTTCCATTCATCTGGATAATTTCTCCCTACTCCAATGTCCCCAGGGACGTTGTGTTTTACGTTCTAATAGGGATGGGCATAGGCATGGGAATGTCGAATGCGATGATAAACGTTCCCATAAACTCTAATCTGCAGAGGGCCGTTCCTACTGAGTTCAGGGGAAGGGTTTTCTCTGCCTTAGGAGTTCTGGCCAATCTAACGGTTCCCATAGGCTTGGTTATAGTCGGTCCGTTGATCGATCAGTTGGGAGCGTGGAAGGTCTCAGCATTGCTCTGGATGGGAATGGGAGCGGTTGTGCTCTACTACTGGTTATTCCATAGGGACGTGCTTACGAATCATGAGCCC
>QMUI01000081.1 GCA_003660485.1 Thermococci archaeon
AAATGCTAACTTTATAAACTTTTTTGTCAAACATTCAATTGATGGAGCTAGCGAACGTTGTTGAGAAGATATTGAAGAGCATTGGATTTGAGACCGCGAGGCTCACATTTAGGGGAGGATGCTTTGATCTAGTTGCTACTAGGCGTCTTCTCCTGCTTTTCATAAAAACTCTCACCAATATTGATAAATTCACGGAGGAACAGGCCGAGGATTTAAAAAAGCTTGCGAAGCTTTTCAGGGCGTCTCCTCTCTTGGTTGGCCTGAAGACGAAGAATATAGAGCTTGAAGATGGAGTTGTATACGAGAGGTTCGGCATCTATGCGATAACCCCAGGAACCCTCTACTCTCTGTTCGCGGAGGGAGAGCCCCCTCTTATAATGGCCGAGAGAGGAGGTTTTTACGTCAAGATTGATGGGGAAAAGTTGAGAAAGCTTAGGGAGGAGCATGGATATACCCTTGCGGAGCTCGCTACTTATGTTGGCGTCTCAAGGAAGAGCTTGCAGAGGTACGAAAAAGGTGAAGCTGTCGTAAGCCTTGAAGTGGCCCTTAGGCTGGAGGAGATTTTTGACGAGCCTTTGGTTAAGCCAGTAGATATCTTAAGGGCAAAGCTTGAGGATGTATCCTTAGGCTCGAAACCTGAGAGCAAGCTCGAGAAGGAAGTATTTGAGGAGCTACACAAGCTTGGAATGGATGTCATTAAGATCAAGAGAGCTCCATTTAATGCAGTGGGAGAGGAGGAAGATGAGGAGATAAAGTTGCTTACTGGCATAGATGAAAAGAAGACAAGTGCGACGCTGAAGAGAGCTAAGCTGGTGAGTCAGATAACCGAGTTCATAGAGAGCGAGGGCATGTTCGTTCTTGAGAATGCTCGGGCTGAAGTCATAAGCAGGATTCCTGTCATACCTAAGAGGGTGTTAGAAGATGTTAGGGATGTTGACGAGCTCTTCGAAATAATAAAGGAGCTGAAGTCTAAATCTTAATGTGCTTCCACTTGCCTTTTCTGAACACTAGCCAGAAGAGCCCTGCGGTTATAAACGTCTCAAGGCTCATCCCTACCCATGCCGCTATTACACCTAACCCCTTGAAGGTAAATCCAGGGAAAGTTAACTTCCAAATAGTAAAGCTTGGAATCTCGAATCCAAATCCTAGCAGGTAGGATGGAATTATCCTGAAGAGTAACTTGCTGATTGCAGTGACATAGAGGGGGCTTTTAGTGTCTCCTGCTCCCCTTAGGGCACCGCTTAGAACGAACGTTACCCCGAGTGGAATTTCGCTTATCCCAACTATTATCAGGTATATCGAAGCGAGATTCTTAACGACTTCATAATTTGGATCTGAGCTTGAAAGGAATGGCACGACAAGGTACCCTGGGAATACAGTGAGTATAAAGGCCATGACGCTCATGAAGGTTGTTGTCATAACCAATGCTTCTTTAACAACCCTCTCAGCCTGTTCGGGTTTTTTCGCACCCAAGCTCTGTCCTACTAGGGCAGATGTTGCTATGCTGAAACCAAAAGCTGGCATGTACGCTATGCTCTCCACTCTAAGCCCTATTTGGTGAGCTGAAAGGGCTATCTTTCCGAACCTAGTAACTATGCTCATATATAGGAAGTTATAAAAGCTAAAAAGGCCTCTTTCCAGCATTGTCGGTGTTCCTATTCTGAGGATCTTCTCTACTATGTCCCACCTTATCCTCAACTCCAGTACAGGCTTTAAAACGAGCTTATGAGCTATAAATAGATACAGGCCAACGAGAAATGCGATCGTGATTCCTATTCCTGATGCCCAGGCGGCTCCCACTGGGCCCATCCTGGGGAAGCCTAGCTTTCCAAACACCAGGAGATAATCAAGGATGGCGTTTATGACATTCATCAATATATTTAGTAGCATTGGGGTTTTCGTATCCCCGGCCCCTCTCAGAGAGGAAAAGAATGCAAAGCCAACGAATCTAATTGGATAAAACAGAAAGAGCACTTTAAGGTAGGCATATGCTATTTCGAGGACTTCTCCTTTGGCACCCATTATCCTGAGTATGTCATCCCCGAAGAATATCCCAAAAAGCATTACGGGAATTCCTAGGATGAACGCTATGTACATGCTCTGTTCCGCGACCTTCGATGCCTCTTCATAATTTCCTTCTCCAACCCTCCTCGCAACTACCGCTAGGGTTCCTGTGGATACGGCCATCATTATTGGAAACATAAACCAACTAACCGTTCCCCCCAGGCCAACGGCACCGAGAGCAACTGCACTAACGTGGCCGACTATCATTGTATCAACTAGGTTGAGAAGGGTTTGGCTGATATTCCCAGTTATTGCGGGCCATGCTAGCCTCCATAGTCTCCTTCTTATCTCGCTCATTTCAATCCCATTATCATTTTTGTCTAAACGGTTAAAGTTACATTGAATTTAAAAACCTTATTACATCCCCACAAGGGAGTGGAGCAGTGTATTGAAGGAAATTCAACCCCTTAGCAAAAACCTTATATCTTCTTCGTTTGAAGACTAATTTGTCTTTTGTTAAACCCCCAGGGGCGGACAAATATGGCAGTGATCGTTGTTACGGGAAGGGGTGGAGCTGGAAAAACTACAACGACTGCAAACTTAAGTACATACTTTGCCCAAGCCGATTATAGAGTTCTTGCTATAGATGGGGATCTTTACCTCCCAAATCTTGGTCTTCACTTTGCCCTAGATAATGTGAAGTACACGCTTCATTCGGTCGTTAAAGACCCCAATATGGATCCTGAATGGGCTATATATCGACATAAGGAAACTGGAGTTTATGTGATGCCCGGGAGTTCAAGGCTTGAAGATGTTCTGGGGATCTCCGGTCAGAGATTGAAGGATATAATTGAGAATCTTAAGTACAAGTACCCCCTCATATTTGTGGATTCGCCAACTGGAGTTCCTTTCGATACCCTTCCTGCGTTTGAGGTTTTCGATTATCAGATAATAGTTGTTGAGATTGAAAGGTCTCCAATATACTCCTTTGAGACGATGGTTGAAAATGAGGTTTTGAAGCTCAAGGCATTGGGTGATAGATTTAGGCTTGAAGTGGGAGTTGTTATAAACAAGGTTAGGGAGGCAGCGGATGTCATCGATAAGATAGTTGAGGTTATAGAGAGTGATATAGGTGTTCCTGTCATTGGAGTTATCCCTTTTGATGATGCCGTTCCTGAATCTGTGAATGCTGGAATACCCGTTCTAGTATATAGACCCCACAGCGATGCCGCGGTAGCTTTTAAAGAGGCGGGCCAGCTAACCGAGGAGTGGATTTTTGGCTCTTCTGCGCAGGGGTGATGATATGAACGTTGAGGAGATTATAGAGAAAGTTGCGAAGGGTGAGATTAAGTTTCATCAAGTAGAGAACTATGTTAACGGTGATAAGAGGCTTGCAACCGAGATAAGGAGGAAGGCTTTGGAGAGGAAGCTTGGAATAAAGCTCGAGCACATAGGCCACTACAGCATAGATCCTAACCAGCTCATCGGGAGGAATATAGAGAACATGATCGGCGTGGTTCAGATACCAATGGGAGTCGCTGGGCCCTTAAAGATAAATGGAGAGTACGCTAAGGGAGAGTTCTACATTCCTCTGGCCACCACGGAAGGAGCCTTAGTCGCTTCGGTGAACAGGGGCTGCTCAGCCTTAACCGAGGCAGGTGGAGTCGTTACTACTCTGTTGGATGACAAGATGACGAGAGCACCACTAATAAAGTGCCCCAACGCCAGAAGGGCGAGGGAAGTTGCACAGTGGGTTCAGGAGAACCTTGAGTACCTGCAGGAGAAGGCGGTAAGTAAAGTCACGAGACACGGAAAGCTTAGGGGGGTTAAGCCCTTCATAGTGGGCAGGAACCTCTATCTTAGGTTTGAATTTGAGACTGGAGATGCAATGGGAATGAACATGGTCACAATAGCGAGCGAGGAGATAATGAAGGTTATCGAGGAGCACTTCCCCGATGTAAGGTACTTGGCACTATCGGGAAACCTCTGCGTGGACAAAAAGCCTAACGCCGTGAACTTCATCCTCGGCAGGGGGAAAACAGTCGTTGCCGAAGCTGTAGTCTCCAGGGAGATAGTTAAGAGGAAGCTGAAGACTACTCCAGAACTAATCGCGGAGGTAAACTACCTGAAGAACCTTGTTGGCTCTGCTCAAGCTGGTAGCTATGGCTTCAACGCCCACTTCGGCAACATAGTTGGGGCGATCTTCCTAGCCACTGGGCAGGATGAGGCTCAGATCACCGAGGGTTCTCACGGGATAACCATAGCGGAAGTAACTCCAGAAGGTGATCTATACATAAGCATAACAATGCCAAGCTTGGAGATAGGAACTGTTGGAGGGGGAACTAGGGTTCCTACTCAGAGAGAAGCCCTTGAGATAATGGGCGTCGCTGGTGGAGGGGATCCTCCTGGGATAAATGCTAAGAAGTTTGCTGAAATAGTTGCGGGTGCAGTTCTTGCAGGGGAGCTATCTCTACTTGCGGCTATAGCAGCCAAACACCTTGCAAGGGCTCACAAGATGTTGGGGAGATGATGAAGATTAGGTATTATAAATCAATTGGGATAATTAGAACGCCCTTTAAGGAATCGAAAGGCATTTCTATTCAGCCTTCTGCGGCTAAAAGGACTAGAGGTGAGGTTATAGTATTCCCTGAGTACGCTGAGGGCCTGAAAAATATTAACGGCTTTTCTCACATAATCTTGATTTATCACTTTCACTTGGCAAAACTGGACTCCCTACTTGTATTGTAAAGCCGTACATGCACGATGAGTATCATGGAGTTTTTGCTACTAGGGCCCCCAAGCAGACCTAATCCCATAGGCATTTCCATAGTGAGGCTCCTGAGTATAGAGGAAAATGTCCTGCACGTTAAAGACATTGATATAGTTGATGGAACTCCTCTCCTTGATATAAAAATCATATGTTCTTGAATTCGATATTAGGAAAGGTGAAAGGATAGGATGGCCTGAAAAGAACGTTCACAAGTTCCTTCACACTAGGGATGATGGCCGCTTTTCAGGGGCTAAGTTTTTAAAACACTATTTTAATTACCTATTGGAAGAAAAACTGCTGGAGGTGATCTAATGCCAGTTATAGAGGAGCTCCCAACAGTCAAGTTTGAGAGAGTTGGAATGCACTCCCACATAAAAGGCCTGGGATTAGATGAGAACGGCAAGGCAAAATTCATTGGAGACGGGATGGTCGGTCAAGTTAAAGCTAGGGAAGCTGCTGGAATTGCTGTTAAGTTGATAAAACAGGGCAAACTCGCTGGCAAGGGTATTCTGCTGGTAGGACCAACAGGAAGTGGTAAA
>QMUI01000082.1 GCA_003660485.1 Thermococci archaeon
AGTACATGAAAGTTCCGTGTTGCAAAATAACACCCTTTCTCCTAGTTTGGGCTGATCCGCTGATTTTCTTTCCATTAACCACGATATCGTTAAGTCCCGAAAACTCTGCATTCAGCCCTAGGTCTTTAAGGGCATCGACTAAGGGGCCCGCTAAGAATCTGTAGCTCTCTTGAATGTTCTTAAGGGCAGGGTGATAGTCTTCTCCCATAACCATCGAGTACGTTATTTCCCCGTATTCATCATGGAAAACGCTTCCTCCTCCGGTTATCCTCCTCACGACTGGAATACCTAATTCTTTAGCTTTTTCTAGATTAACATCGTGCTTCACGCTCTGGAATCTCCCTATGGTCACGGAACTAGGCTTGAAAACGTAAAGCCTTACGGTGTCTGGAACTCTGCCCTCAATCCTTGCCCTCATTATTGCCTCATCTATGGCCATCTGAACTTCAGGTCTTGCAACGATAAGGGGAATGAACCTCATCATAAACACCATCTCAGCTTGGGAAAACCGCTTAAATACTTTCATGGGTTAGCGTTAAATAGGCGATGAAGAAATCGGTCTTGTCTGAGGAGTGATGAAAGTGGTCACCGCCGAGCCCTGAGTTAAGTTTTTAAACCTCCTTCTCAACTTCAATCCGAGCTTATGAGGCCCCCTCTACTTGGGCGGGTTTCCCGCCTGAGGGGGCCGATGTGCGAAAATCTTAAAAAGCTCGGTCAAAAGTAGGGTTAGGCAAAAATTTGGAGGTGGTTAAAGATGCCAAAGGAGAAGCCCCACGTTAACATCGTGTTTATCGGACACGTAGACCACGGTAAGAGTACAACAATCGGTAGGCTCCTTTACGATACCGGTAACATCCCAGAGACCATCATCAAGAAGTTCGAGGAGATGGGTGAAAAGGGTAAGTCCTTCAAGTTCGCTTGGGTCATGGACAGGCTTAAGGAGGAGAGAGAAAGAGGTATTACCATTGATGTCGCCCACACCAAGTTCGAGACCCCACACAGGTACATTACTATCATCGACGCTCCGGGTCACAGGGACTTCGTTAAGAACATGATCACCGGTGCTTCACAGGCAGACGTTGCAGTTCTCGTCGTTGCAGCTACCGATGGTGTCATGCCACAGACTAAGGAGCACGCCTTCCTTGCAAGAACCCTTGGTATCAAGCACATAATTGTCTGTATAAACAAGATGGACATGGTTAACTACGACCAGAAGGTCTTCGAGAAGGTCAAGGCTCAGGTTGAGAAGCTCCTCAAGATGCTCGGTTACAAGGACTTCCCAGTCATTCCAATCAGCGCTTGGGAGGGAGACAACGTCGTTAAGAAGAGCGACAAGATGCCATGGTACAACGGTCCAACACTCATCGAGGCCCTTGACAAGGTTCCAGAACCAGAGAAGCCAATTGACAAGCCACTCAGAATACCCATCCAAGATGTCTACTCAATTAAGGGTGTCGGTACAGTTCCAGTCGGTAGGGTTGAGACTGGTAAGCTTAAGGTCGGCGACGTGGTCATCTTCGAGCCCGCAAGCACGATCTTCCACAAGCCCATTCAGGGTGAAGTTAAGTCCATTGAGATGCACCACGAGCCACTTCAGGAAGCACTCCCAGGTGACAACATCGGATTCAACGTCAGAGGTGTTAGCAAGAACGACATCAAGAGAGGTGACGTTGCTGGACACACCGATAATCCGCCAACAGTCGTCAGAACCAAGGATACCTTCAAGGCTCAGATCATCGTCCTCAACCACCCAACGGCTATCACCGTTGGATACAGCCCAGTCCTTCATGCCCACACTGCCCAGATTCCAGTCAGGTTCGAGCAGCTCCTTGCAAAGCTTGATCCCAGGACCGGTAACATAGTGGAGGAGAACCCACAGTTCATCAAGACCGGTGACTCAGCTATCGTTATCCTCAGGCCAATGAAGCCAGTGGTCCTTGAGCCAGTCAAGGAGATTCCACAGCTCGGTAGGTTCGCTATCAGAGACATGGGTATGACCGTTGCTGCTGGTATGGTAATTTCAATCCAGAAGGGTGAGTGATCTCTTCTCCCCTTTCTTTAATTCTCCTGGGGTGATTTTATGCAAAAAGCGAGGATCAAGCTTGCAAGCACTAATGTCCGTTCCCTTGAGGAAGTTGCAAGTCAAATAAGGCAGATTGCCGAGAGAACTGGAGTTAGGATGAGTGGGCCAATACCACTGCCGACCAAGAGGATAAGGATCGTTACAAGGAAGAGTCCAGATGGTGAGGGCTCAGCAACGTTTGATAGATGGGAGCTCAGAATACACAAAAGGCTCATTGACATTGAGGCCGATGAGAGGGCCATGAGGCAGATCATGAGGATTCGTGTCCCTGAGGATGTTACAATTGAGATTGAGCTAATATCCTGAAGGTTTATAATCCCTCTAATTCTATTTAATATAGGTGTGCCGGGGTAGCCTAGCCAGGGAAGGCGCGGGCCTGGAGAGCCCGTGGGCGTTCGCCCACCGGGGTTCAAATCCCCGCCCCGGCGCCAGAATACTTTCTTCCCCTTTCTTCAAAATAATAAAATAAAATTAAAAAATTATGCAATGGGAACCTTAATTCCGAGCTTTTCTACAAGCTCTTTATATCTGTTTCTCACCGTTACTTCCGTGACCCTCGCAACTTCGGCAACTTCCCTCTGAGTCCTCTTCTCTCCTTCAAGAAGTGAGGCTATATAGAGGGCTGCGGCAACTAGTCCGGCTGGGCTCTTTCCACTTGTAAGGCCTCTCCTGTAAGCCTCTTCAAGAATTTCTATGGCCCTCCTTCTAACCTTCTCACTTAGCCCGAGTTCATCCGCGAACTTGTTAACATAATCAGTGGGCTTGACGAAGAGCTTTTTCGGAGTTAAATTCAGATTTCTTGCGATGAAACGGTAACTTCTTCCGATCTCCTTCTTCTCAACTCTCGCTATATCTGATATTTCATCTAGGGTTCTGGGAACCTTTAGCAACCTGCACGCTGCATATACACAGGCAGCTATAACACTTTCGATGGATCTCCCCCTTATTAATCCTTTTCTTACGGCTTCCCTATACAGCCTTGCGGCTTCCTCTTCAACATGTTTTGGCAATTTTAATTGAGCGGTAATCCTGTCAAGTTCACTCAATGCAAATGCAAGGTTTCTCTCCGCTGCATCACTAACCCTAAGCCTTGACTGCCACTTCCTAAGCCTATACATCTTTTCTCTCATTAAGCCAGTTAGCGACCTATCAATTCCTATATCGGTAGATAGTCCTTTGTCGTGGAGAAGTATACTCTCTGGGGCTCCTGTTCTTGATCTTCTTTCACGCTGAGAAGCATCAAAGGCCCTCCATTCTGGTCCCATGTCAATGATGTTCTCTTCAATTACGTAACCACACCTTGCGCAGACGATTTCGCCCCTTTCGGGGTCATATATAAACTCAGTTGATCCACAAACGGGACAAACTCTTTGCTTATTCACCCCAACACCCCCGCCGGCGGTCCAAAAGCTCTTCTCAATATAACTACGAATACCGAAAGGTATATAAACCTTTTGTGTTACTTAGTGACGTGTTAAACTAGTCTCCTCAAAGAAGTATTTAAGAATCTCCACTATGCAAATTTTTTGCACAGCAACTATTAAATTCTAGCTGAGTAACTTAGGGCATGAGCGATAGACCAAAAACCCTCCCCCCCACGCTTAAGGATAAGCACAGGTACATAGCTTTCCAAGTTATCTCCGAGGAGCCCCTGAAGAAAGGGGAAGTAAGGGAGATGATATGGGGCAATATTCTTCGAGTTCTTGGTGAAGTTGGAACTTCAATGGCCAAGCCGTGGTTGATTAAATTTGATGAGGAATCTCAGACTGGAATTCTTAGATGCGATAGGAATTACGTTGAGCATGTCAGATTTTCTCTTATCCTGTTGACTGAATTTAAGGGGAAAAAGGTTCTCGTGAGAACTCTTGGGGTCTCTGGCACCATAAGAAGGCTTAAGAAGAAGTTCCTATCTGAGTTTGGCTGGAGGTGAGAAGATGGAAATACTTGAGGAGAAGCCCAAGGAGGGGATGGTTAAAATTAAAGTTGAGACTCTTGATGATCTCTGGCACCTTTATCACGTCATAAACGAGGGGGACATCGTGTACGCGAAAACCTTGAGGAAGCAGGCTCAAAGGAGCGACTCCTTGAGACCCGAGAAAGTTGAGGTAATTCCTGTGTTTTTAGGAGTTAAGGCCGAAAAGATAAACCTGCACAAGTTTGCAAACCAGCTTAGGATAACTGGTCCAATCGTTTACACGAGCAGGGATGATGTGCCCTTAGGAAAGTACCACACGATAGCGGTTGAACCGGGGACGATTATAACGATCCAGAAGGAGAGGTGGAGACCCCACCATATAGAGAGGATAAAGGAAGCCGTTGAGGCTTCGAAAAGAGCAAAAGTCATGATAGTTGCAGTTGAGGATGGTGAGGCTGAGATTGCCGTGGTTAGGGAGTACGGCCTTGACTTTATAGCATCGATAAGGCACAACCTTGGAGGGAAGAGGTACAACGTGAAGCGGGAAGAAGAGGAGAAGAGATTCTTCCATGATATTGCTAAGACGATGCTAGAGCTTTTTGAAAGGGAGAATATAGACAGGGCTATAATTGCGGGTCCAGGGTTTTACAAGGAAGACTTCGTTAAGTTTCTCAAGGAAAACTATCCCGAGCTCGCCAAAAAAGTTGTTACTGATGATACTAGCATGGGAGGCAGGACTGGAATCTATGAGGTCATTAAGAGAGGAACGGTCGATAAAGTTTACATGGAGAATAGGGTTTCAAGAGAGATAAGCCTGGTTGAGAAAGTGATAGAGGAGATAGCCAAAAATGGACTAGTTGCATATGGTCTTAAGGAGGTTGAAGAAGCGATAAATTATGGGGCGGTGGATACATTGCTCGTGCTTGATGAGTTATTGAAGAGTGAAAACCGGGAAAAGCTCGAGGACATGATGGAGCTCGCAAGGAATCTAAGGGCGAATGTCGTGGTTGTCAGTTCTGAACATGAGGGAGGGGATAAGCTTAAGGCTCTGGGAGGAATAGCTGCACTTCTGAGGTTTAAAATTAAGTGAGGTGTTGAAAATGTTGAAGAGGATTCAGCTCGAAGTGGAGAATTCTCTAAGGGAAGTTATTAGAGAGATGGCTCCCAATTGGGAGGGTAAAATAGAATTTGCTGATACGCCAAATCCCAAAATGGGAG
>QMUI01000083.1 GCA_003660485.1 Thermococci archaeon
ACTTCATAGGGTCACCTCAACCTTATTGTATCTAAGTTATTTGGAGCCCTTTTAGAGAGTCCAAATTTCTTATGTATACTTGTTGCAAGATCAAGACATTTCTGAGGCTCTCCGTGGACTGTTATTACCCTCTCAGGTCTTGGTCTTACTTTAGCAACATAATTCATGAGTTCCCTTCTATCAGCATGACCTGAAAAGCCATCTATTGTATACACTTCCATATTTACTTTAATAACTTCCGTTCTACCTTCCTCCCCAACCATTGGGATCTCCCTAGCTCCGTTTTGAACCTGCCTTCCAAGGGTTCCTTCAGCCTGATAACTCACAAAGATTATCGAGTTCTTTGGATCCGGTGCTAATTGCTTAAAGTACTCAACGCTAGGTCCTCCCACTAGCATACCCGAGGATGCGATTATTATTGCAGGTTCTTTACTATCTATAATATCTTGTCTTTCCCTTGAGTTTGCCACTGGGTGGAATATCTCGCTTAGGAATGGATTATAGCCTTCCTTGAATATCTGCTCCCTAAGTCTCCTGCTTAAGTACTCTGGATAAGCCGTGTGAATAGCAGTAGCCTCCCAGATCATGCCATCCAAATAAATTGGGACGTCAATTCCCCCTATCCGTGCGTATTCTTCAAGAACCATCATAACTTCCTGAGCTCTTCCAACGGCCATTGCTGGAATCAGTACTTTTCCTCCCCTCTTGATGGTTTGGTGTATCACCTCGATGAGCCTTTTCTCTGCTTCTTCTCTTGGCATTTGGATGTCATTGCTTCCACCATAAGTTGACTCCATAATGAGGGTCTCGAGCCTAGGAAACTTTGCATTCGCTGGTTCTAAGAGTCTTGTTGGTATGAATTTAAAGTCTCCAGTTATTGCTATGTTGTGCAGACCATTACCAATGTGTAAATGGACTATCGCTGACCCCAAGATATGACCCGCATTGTGAAGGGTTAATCTGATATCTGGGGATATATCCCTAACTTCGCCATAATCAAGAGTTATTGTGTGTTTTATGACTTCCTTGATATCCCTAGGCCTATAAAGGGGCTCCTGGCCATTACTTTGCTGGATTTCTATGAAGTCTTTCTGAAGAAGAACCATCAAATCCCTAGTGGGAGGGGTGGTATATATTGGACCATCAAAGAGGTTGTACCTAAATAAGTAGGGAAGCATTCCACTATGGTCAAGATGAGCATGTGTAATTATTATTGCATCTAAGAGGCCTTCTTTTAGGATGTATTGAAACTCAGGTGCATCAAAGTGTGGAAAGGCTTTGTATGGATCGTTCATTGCAGCCACATTAACACCAAAGTCCACCAAGACAAAGCTCTCGTCAGTCTGCACCAAAAGAGCGCTTCTACCAACCTCCCTAAACCCTCCAAGACCCGTGACTCTTATCCACCTACTTTTGTATTCAGGTTTCCTATAGATGTTCCTCCCAACTTGCCTAAGAAACTTTCTTCTATCTTTGCTTTCGGTTTGAAGGATTTGCCTTATGGAATATATCGTCTGACTTTGTAGAGGAGGGGTTCTAACGACCCTGGGGGCCCATCTGACCTTTTGAGTTATTAACCTTAAGGTCTCACCGTTTTTACCAATAACGAGACCAGGTTTCTTGGCCTCAATAAGCACCTCACCAACAGAAGGATCAAAAGAAATATTAGTAATCTCGGCCTCTTTAGGAACAATCTCGTATATCATTTTTTCAGCTTCTTCAGGGGGTAACAAAACTTCAGGATCTGGTCTAATACTTATCCTCTTTTTAAGAACCTTTGCCAGATCCTTAATTAACTCTCCGTTCTTCATTATAGCCTCAGGGTTTTTAACATAGATTACGAGCTCTGGTCCCTCAAACTCTATCTCAGTAATTCTTGCCTCCTTAGGAACCATTTGGCTAACAATAGCCCTAATGTCTTTTAGTATCTGATCAACTTGAGTTTCTCTCTTAATCAAATATATCACCCCCTCACTGTCTCAGGAATGTCTTCAGTTCCAAGTTTTGGACTTCTTTATAACCCTCCTTAGTTATGGTCACTACCAGAATGCCATCTCCAGAGAATACATCCCTCTTTGTTGCAATATTAATGGCCTTAACTGCAAGTTTGATGCCCTCTTTTACACCAAGTTCCTTTTTGTATCCAGAATCAAGTACTGAATATGCAAATTCCATTCCACTACCCGCAGCCACATAATTGTCTTCTGTAACACCCCCCACCATATCTACAGAGAAAATTCTAGGCTTGTTGTCATATCCCCCAACCAAAAACCATGCAGAATATGGAAAATACTTTGCCTCATTAAGAATATTTGCCAGCAACGTCGCTAGACCCTTAACACTCATTGGTTTTCCAACATTTGCCCTATACAACTTGGCTTCCGCCCTCAACAATCTCACCAAGTTAAGTATATCTCCAACATTGCCAGCCCCTGCTATGGCCAAGTGTTCATCTATCTTATGTATTTTGGTAACGTTCCTGGCGTACACAATATTTCCAAAACTTGCCCTTTTGTCGGCAGCTAGCACCACTCCATCTCTACAAACAATGCCTACGGTTGTTGTTCCTTTAAGTTCCTCAGTCAAGTGCAACACCCCTTTTGATATAGCTGTTCCAGAATAGAAGGAAATTTTCAGGAGGGAGATTTGATAGTACATTTATAAAACTTTCGACTATGGGACACCAAGCCTGTCTAGGTAAATGTTAACGAACGATATAACATGTGAAGTTAGGTACGCCCTGGGTCCTATGCTAATTTTCTCGGCAATCCCCTCTAAGAAGGATAAATCTTCCTTAGTTAAGCCCAGGTGATCTCCAAGTATAAAAGCCACATTATCTTTTGGAAACACAAATGTGGAAATATCCCTACCCTCTTCATCAAGAAGATATAGATTCATCCTCACATTTTTCCTAACGACGTCTTCAAAGGTCATTCTACTTATAAAAACCCCAGGGAGAACCTCAATTTCTTTAGTAGGATTTCTCATGTCCTTTCCAACCCTCAACGCCTTCCCAATTATCCTTGCAATTGAAATTTCATCAGGATTTAAAATTTTAGGTCTTATCTTTGATCCCTCGAATCTTATAGTCTTGGGAGGATCAGGAGGGCCAAGAAAAGTAACGTAAACTCTAACATTTTTACGAAAAGAATGAGATAAATGAAACGCAGCATTTAATGCCCTACATATTAAGTCAATTCGCCCGCTAGTCCCTGGGAGATCCCTAAGACTAAAATCAAAGTCTGTATGAGCCTCGTTCGCCTTAATGATAAACACCCTCATATCTCACACCAGCAAATTTATTTGAGCCCTCATGACTCTATCTGAAACATCTACCTTACCTTCTTTAAAAATTATACCAAGTTCAAGCGGTCTTTCCGGCCTAGATCTTCTTCTGATTAAGATTCCTATCTCGTTCTCAATCCTATCAACATTTATCCTGGAAAGATGGAAGTACAAGAGCTGAAGAAAATTTCTATAGTCATGCATTTCTTCCAAGAATTCCTTATGTTCGAGAGGTAATCTCGGATATATATGCTTCATAAAGAACTCATAAAAGTGAGCAAAGGTCTCAAGAGAAATTGCGAAAAGGAGCCTATAAAATGTGGCATTTTTTGCATGGAACAGGGAATCTAAAATGAACACCGCCCTTCCAAATATCCTCGATAGCTGAGATAACGGCATGTTGTAGAAATCTAGCTCGAGGGTGGAGCCAATCATTTTCAACTTTACAAACTTATTCCCCTCAAATTTGAGATAGACCTCATCTCTAAAAGAATATATCTTCTTAGGAGGTTCCCTCATTGCCGGAATAATATTTGATAAAACAGAATAGGCTCTCCTTAGGTTATCTTGATTACCTATCAAAAGAGTTTCAATTCCTCTTATTGAGGTCCTCTCAACTGTATCAATATCTAAGTGGAAATCAAAGACTCTCTTCCATGCGGGCATGTTCGCCTCAGTAATTATTACTAAGTCAATTGGAGAGATCAAAACCTCTTTATCTATTCCTCCAAGTCTTTTCTTCAGCTTTATAACAGGATGAAAGTTCCTGGGGTATATTGGAGAAACCGGAACATTAGCTAGTTCTCTAAAAGCCAAAATTACACTACCCACTTTTTGAATGTCCCTCTCAGGGAGCCTTATTTTGAGATCATTCAATAACCTATCAACTCTATTCATGGTAAAAGATGAGGGAGCGGGGTTTAAGAGGATTGCGCCTCATCACCCACTCCTTCTCCCTCTCCTTTCCTCTCTTCTTTCGTCTCTTCAGGTTGAGCTTCAACAACTTGATCTTTTGGCTTAAGTAATTCCTCCATAGTTGGCTTGAACTCGACTTTTTCGTATCCGATGAACTTTATGTCACTCTCAAGAAGAATTTCTCCCAAAATGAGGGTTTTTGGATCTATCTTGACCTTGGTAAAGTCTATTTTGACATCTTTTTCACCCACTTCAATTATAACATCGTTAGTGTTAATCATTGGCAACCTAAGTCCTATCAGCGCCTTTATCTTTTCTATTGGATCCTCTATTTTTTCCACAATTTCAACTTCATAGATTAACGTCTTTCCTGCTAAGGGATGGTTAAAGTCGACTCTAACTCTTCCTCCACTTACTGTCAAAACTCTGCCCTTTAGTTTCCTCCCATCATCTGTTGTCACTTCTACCTCAAGCCCAGGAAAAGGCATAATCCCCTGTTTTCTAAACTGACCAAGGGTAAATACTTTTATTAATTTTGGATCTCTAACTCCGAACCCCTCTTCTGGGGGGACTTCTATAGTGTACTTTTTCCCAACTTCGAGACCAACGAGTCTTCTATCTAATCCAGGTATAACATGACCTGCTCCAACAGCAATTGGAACTGGACCATAAACTCCCTTAGGATTATAAATCCCAGCTTCCTTTGCTATATCCTCATAAGTAGTGTCAAATATCTCCCCCGTTTCCTTTACCTTACCTGTATAGTGTAGCCTAATGACATCTCCTTTCCCCACTTTCATTTTTATCCCCCACTCCGGCTATTGAGGGTTAATTTTTAAGTTTTCCCAAAAGTTGTTAAGAAGAGATTGTAATGTTTAAGAGTTTTTCAATTAGCACTGCCTCTGCCCTCAATGCCCCATCAGTTTTACCTTTTAGTACTATAAAACCGGGTCTAAGTATCAGTACCTCATTTGAAGTAACCCCTTC
>QMUI01000084.1 GCA_003660485.1 Thermococci archaeon
CTCACGAGATACTTACCGCTGTTTACCTAAAACCTCCTCTCCTAATAATAGATGGGATAGAGAACTCTCTCCATCCCGAAACTCTTGAGCTCATCATTGACACGCTTAAGGAAAGTGAAAGCCAGGCAATAATAACTACCCACTCTCCAGTGGTTGTTGACATGGTTGAACCCTCCGAATTAATCCTCGTTGATAAAGAAAAGGGCGAAACAGTATTCAAGAGGATAGAAGATCCCGAGAAAATCAAAAAGTTCCTCAACGAGAAGGGGATTACCCTCAGCGAAGGATGGCTCTACGGCTCTTTATTCGAAGGAGATTAGCAGTGATGAGCCATGACAAAGGAGATCGTCATAATAACGGAAGATGCCTACGGTGGGGAGTTCTTTAGACGACTTCTGGAAAGGCTGAGTAGCGAGTCAATAGTAGACGTTAGGCTAAAGAAAAATCCGCGGGAGGAAAAATCCTATTCACGCTCTCGTTTTATGCAATCCTAAGCTCGAAAGAATAATCAAGGCTACGGAACTTGCTTCACCTGATTTAATACTCCTCGTTTATGACGGAGATGGTCCTTCAAGTCATGTCTCCCGGAGGAATAGTATCAAAAGACACATCCCCAGGGACTTGAAGACACCAGTTAGGATACTCCTCTTTGAGTACGAAATTGAGGAGTGGATATGCAAGAGCCTGGGATATCACTGGAGCACTAAGCCTTCGGAAGAATTAAAACTACGAGAAGGATACGCCAAGCATAGGTTACCAGACTATGTCCATAAACTCGATTTTGAGAAACTCAAGAAGAACTGCAACTCTTTTCGTGAATTTTTGAAAATTTTGAGAGAGTGAAAATCATTAGATAGCGTACTGGGCATAATAAGCCAACGCATTCAAAAGTTCATTGAATCCCTCATAGGTTACTAGAGAGAGTAAAATCGGCTTCTGCCTAAGTCTTTTCTCTACTATTTTTGCTAATTCTTCAACTTTTTCCTTGGGAACCAGGTCTATCTTATTTATTACAACAATTATCGGCTTTTCATACCTAAACTTGAGCATGTAGTGGAGCTTTTCCATCCCCCTATGAAGCCCCTTCGTGGCATCTATCATGTGGATTATAACATCAGCATTCACAATTTCTTTTATTACTTCCTTAAACTTCTCTTCGCTGAGTACTTTCCCTCTAACTTCCTTCTCTGGATCAAAAAGACCTGCCGTATCTATAAGCACTAGCTCATCGGCACCTCCAAAAGGATTTTTCATAGTCTTTGGTAACTTAACTTTTCCAAAGTATCTTCTTATGATTCCCTTGGTAGTTCCGGGAACCTCAGAGACCTCCGAAACTCTTCCTCCAAGTAGTGCGTTCATTAAAGTTGATTTGCCAACGTTCTCAGCTCCTATGATCGCAACCTTTATCATCTTCTCATCACCAATATTATGGTAGCCCAACGGCTTTAAGGGGTTGAGGGGGATGAAGAGGAGGGTGAAACTTGGCCATCACTATTATTATATAGTAACTCCAGACGAACTCAAAAATGGGAAGTATAAGGGCAAAAACGTTGTGGTAGAGGGAGAAATTGAGAGCAAACCTGTAATTGAATTTCTGCCAATGGAGCTTCCAAGTTATAGGACAATCTTTACGCTAGCAGGCTTAAAAATTGAGTTTTCAGGAACCCCTTATGTTAAATCCGGGGAAAAGATAAAGGTGTATGGAGTATTTGTTGGAGATGGAATAATAGCAAGGGCCATTGAGACTGAGGGTGCGATATATCTAACCGAGGAATGAGAACATGTTCAAAAGGATAAAGACAGTTGCGAGGCTGAAAACTCCTCTCAGAATGAAATGGCTATTCAAGGGTATGCCAAAGCCTGAAAGCATAGCTTATCACTCTTACCACTGCTACCTTATCATATTCCTGCTACTGAGCATTTTAGAAGGAGTGATAGGGAGAAGGCTCCCAAGAGGGCAGTATATGACATGGTTGAGGCGTAGTAACGAGCCTTCAACTTCCAGCTCAGAGATAGTTAGTTAAGTAAAAACTTTTATACTAAATAAGTTGTTAGGACTTTTAAGCGAAATCAGGAGGCTTAAGTCATGATAGAGGGTTTGGCTTTCATATTCTCTCTTGTCTTCACCTATTACATCGCAAAGATCATGAAAAAAGCTGGGATAGTTGGCAAAGATGTTCATAAGCCATATGAGGCTTATGTTGCTGAGATGGGTGGAATCTCGTTAGTTTTTTCAATAGCACTTTTTGGAGCCGTTGTTGAATCCTCACAGCAAATTTTGCTCATCTTTCTTCTCATGGGACTAGTTGGGGTCATTGACGATCTAACTAACCTCCCTCAATCCCATAAGGTATTGCTTTCGGCCCTGGCAACCCTGCCACTCCTTATGTGCTTTAGGAGGGAGTACATCATAATAGGCCCCCTAAAACTCCAAGCCCCATTCATTGTCCCAGTAATATTCTGGCTGTATACGATAGGATCAGCAAACTTGGTGAACATGCTTGCAGGTTTTAATGGCTTAGAAGTTGGTACCTCGGCAATAATATTTTTCTTCCTTTATCTACTTTCAGGAGACAAACTAGCCTTAGTTGCCTTCTTTGCTTCCCTCGGATTCTTAGTATGGAACAGGTATCCTGCAAGGGTCTTTCCTGGTGACACAGGAACACTTTCCCTTGGCGCATTGATGGCCATGATAGCCATAGACAATGGGCTTGAGTTCCCATTGGCGATAATGTTGTTTCCCCACGCTATAGATTTCCTGCTGAAGATGAGGGTTAAGTTTAAAGGGAAAAAGATGGGAGGAGCAAGACTTAGGGAGGATGGCACCTTATCCCCACCACCATATCTATCCTTTTTGGGCCTGATAATGAGGATGAAAAGGGTCAGAGAATGGGAGCTTGTACTCTACGTGTGGATAATTGAAGTCTTGCTTGGCTTTATAGCACTTAATCTATCAGCTTGACCATTCCAAAGCCAAACCTTGTTTTTTCGCCAAAACCATTTTCATAACCAAACTTTGCTATTTCCTCTGAACCGAGGTATCTAAATACCATGAGCGATCCTCTAATATAGGAATCCCCAACCATTAACCTTGTAGGCTTGAACTTTAGCACCTCTATCTTGAATTCCTTATCCTCTGGGAGATACCCCATGATTTCGTTATAGCGAAGGAGCATTACCTTTCTCAGTCTATCCATGAATAGGTCATCATGAGGATAGAGATCCCAATGTCTAAGCTTTCCATTCTCAAACTTTATCGTCCTTACCACTATTGGACTCAGCGTAGAGAACATGTTTTCCCTTCCTACGCTCTTGACTTTTATCGCCTTTATATCACCAACAAGAAACGTTACCTCCCCTATTCTAAACTCGGGACTTTTCTCAACGGCCTCAGCAATTGTCCTAATTATCTCCTCGTTGGATGATGAAACGTAGAGGGATACATCGTCTGACAGTATTTCAATGCCCTTTTCAGGTAGTACCCTTCTCTTTCTCACGATAATCCGAGAAAACGTCCAATATCCGTGCGGAGAAGAAAGCATCTTCGACAAACCTGGCTCTATAGAATTCACTTTCTCTAATATTTGAGTGTAGACCTCATAATTGTAATTAAAAGGTAGAACGGCATTATCTTTAAGAGGAAGCAGTTTTATCTCTATTCTCATCTATACCCCTCCTTATTTGCACCGAGCTATTTTATTGGAAATAGGGTAAATAGAAATAAAAAGACTTCGTCAGCTTGAGAATGGTATTGGAACTGCTGACACTATAAATATGACAACGGCGACTATTGCAAGCATTTTCCTTCCCAACGTCAACGGTGTAACTTCATCCAGTGCTCCAGGATTACCCACCCTCCCCATCAGCAGGATGAGCAGACCCCACAGGAGCCATCCTGGCCAGAAGTAGCTCAACCCTATTGCAAGGAACCCTAGAGCATATGTTAAGACCCTGTGAATCCTTTCTGGCAGTAATGCCCTTGCAACGTGACCTCCATCCAGCTGAGCTGCAGGCATGAGGTTCAGGAATGTCACCAGTATCCCCACCCACCCCGCAATCGCTAGTGGATGGAGGATTACTCCAACATTATCTCCAAGGTTCCCTAAGACTAGCTTAGTAAGCGCGTAGAATAAAATACTTGTTCCGAAGTACACCGTTTCATTCTGCTTGAGGTATCCCATAGGAACTATAGCAGAAAGTTTAAGCCCCACAATCGTCACGGGAATCGCCACTAATAGTCCCGCAATTGGTCCGCTAACTCCCAAATCTATAGCTGCGTTTCTGGTCGGAATTGGGGATTTTACCCTTATCACGGCCCCAAGGGTTCCTATAAAGGAGGGAAATGGAATAAAGTAGGGAAACGTTGACTTAACACCATGAAGAGTTGCCGCTATTTTGTGCCCCATCTCATGAGTGCCAAGGATCGCCATTATCCCTACTGAAAAAGCTAAAGCGTTCAGATAGACATTTTTAACCCCAGGAATACCAAGATCTTCAAGGGTCTTTATGTAGTTCAAGGAGAGAACGTAGCCTGCAAAAAACGTGCTAAGTAAGGTTAAAATGAACAGTAAAATACCAATCATGGGATTTTCTTTAGTTTCAACTCTCTGGGCTGGAAAAACATAGAGAACTACCTTTCCGTTTCTTTTTTTCAAGGCTATCCAATAACCGAGCTTTTCAACCTCCCTTAGAACTTTCTCAAAATTTTCCTCCTTTATCGAAATGACTTCATAAACTAAGACTTCTCCCCTCCTCTCAAGGAGGGGTCCCAGTTCATAGTACTTCAATAATTCCTCCTCTATTCTAGGACTCTCCTCTCCCTCTATCTCAACCTCGTAGCCGACGAGTATCATATCCCCCCCACACACGGGGCACGCACCGGGGAGAAGGGGTCGAGTTGTATCCCTAACCTCCCTGTGGCCACACTGTATGCACTCATAGATTCCCTTCGCCAATTATCTCCACCTCCCCAGTCTCGGCGTTCACCCTAACCCTCATCCCGGTTTTCAGCTTTTTAATATCTATCCCGGTTACGAGAGGTATCCCAGAGATTATTGCGCCAACTGTCACTATCGTCTCTGCGTCCTCGATGATTAATGCCTTAGGACCATTACCACTCTTTGCTAGGGCATATATTACATAAGAGCCGACGGTCGA
>QMUI01000085.1 GCA_003660485.1 Thermococci archaeon
AAGGAGGGTGGAAGCGTCAGAGACACCAGGCTCATCAGGGGTGTCGTCATCGACAAGGAGGTTGTCCACCCAGGAATGCCCAAGAGGGTTGAGAATGCTAAGATCGCTCTCATAAACGCCGCTCTTGAGGTCAAGGAGACCGAGACCGATGCAGAGATAAGGATCACCAGCCCAGAACAGCTCCAGGCCTTCCTTGAGCAGGAAGAAAAGATGCTCAAGGAGATGGTCGACAAGATCAAGGAGGTTGGAGCTAACGTCGTCTTCGTTCAGAAGGGCATTGATGACCTTGCACAGCACTACCTAGCCAAGTACGGAATCCTCGCCGTCAGGAGAGTAAAGAAGAGTGATATGGAGAAGCTCGCCAAGGCTACCGGAGCTAAGATTGTCACCAACATTAGGGATCTCACATCTGAGGATCTAGGTGAGGCTGAGCTCGTCGAGGAGAGGAAGGTTGCCGGAGAGAACATGATCTTCGTCGAGGGTTGCAAGAACCCCAAGGCTGTGACAATACTCATCAGGGGTGGAACTGAGCACGTCGTCGACGAAGTCGAGAGGGCTCTCGAGGATGCCGTTAAGGTCGTTAAGGACATCCTCGAGGACGGCAAGATCATCGCCGGTGGCGGTGCAGCTGAGATCGAGCTCAGCATTAAGCTCGATGAGTACGCTAAGGAAGTCGGTGGCAAGGAGCAGCTTGCAATTGAGGCATTCGCTGAGGCCCTCAAGGTCATACCAAGGACTCTCGCAGAGAACGCTGGTCTTGACCCAATCGAGACCCTCGTGAAGGTCATTGCAGCACACAAGGAAAAGGGACCAACCATCGGAATTGACGTCTACGAGGGCGAGCCAGCAGACATGATGGAGAGGGGCGTCATTGAGCCAGTGAGAGTCAAGAAGCAGGCAATCAAGAGTGCCAGCGAGGCAGCGATAATGATCCTCAGAATCGATGATGTCATTGCTGCCCAGAAACTCGAGAAGGAGAAGGAAGGAGAGAAGGGCGGAGAGTCAGGAACCGAGACAGAGTCTGAGTTCTGAGGCCTCTTCTTAATTCTTTCAAACTTTCCTAAATTTATATTTACAAATTCTCCTGGAGATTTTTGTTATATATCCATAAATGGGCACTTCAATGTTCTTTAGAGTAGGGCTTCTAAGGGCTCCTGGGATGACGAAAGTTGTATAAGCCCCATTCAAACTTCTATTTGGGACGGGGGATGAAAGTCGCTGTAATCGGCGGGGGTTTAGCTGGATTAACTGCTTCAATATTCTTGGCGAGGAGAGGCGTTGATGTAACAGTTATAGGTCCAAAATCAAAGGATTCAAATTCCTATTTAGCTCAGGCTGGAATAGCCTTTCCGATACTCGAAGGCGATTCTCCGTATTCCCACGTCCTCGATACTATAAGGGCGGGCAAGTATTTGAATGATGAAGTTGCAGTCTGGAGTGTTATCTCTAAGGCTCCTGAGGCTCATGACTTTCTAACTTCCCTTGGAGTTACGTTTACAGGGAATGAACTTGAGGGAGGACATTCCTACCCCAGAGTGTTTACGATAAAAAGCGAGACCGGAAAGCACATAATCCCGGTTCTTGAAAAGCACGCTAAGGAGCTGGGTGTGAACTTTGTGAGGAAGTTTGCTGAGGAAGTGGGAATTAGAAATAAGAAAGTGGCAGGAGTGTTTGTTGAAGGAGAGTTGCTGAAGTTTGATGCAGTCGTCATAGCAACTGGTGGATTTTCAGGTCTCTATAGATTCACTGCTGGAGTTCAATCTAATCTGGGTCTTCTGATAGGCGATGTTGCGATGAAAGGCATCCCTCTGAGGGATGTTGAGTTTGTGCAGTTCCATCCAACAGGCTTCGTTGGGAGGAGGACTTATCTAATAAGCGAGGCCGTGAGAGGAGCTGGAGCTAAGCTTGTAACCGGTGACGGCGAGAGGTTTGTTAATGAACTTGAAACTAGGGACATAGTTGCAAGGGCAATCTACTTAAAAATGCTTGAAGGTAAGGGTGTTTTCTTGGACGCAACGGGAATAGATGACTTTAAGGAGAGGTTCCCCTACATATATTCATTTTTAAGAAAGGAGGGTATAGACCCCAAGAAAGATCCAATTCCCATAACACCAGTTGCCCACTACACAATGGGTGGAATAAGCGTCGACATATTTTACAGGACGAGGATAAGAGGTCTGTACGCTATAGGAGAAGCTGCGTGTAATGGTTTTCACGGAGCCAATAGACTTGCTAGCAACTCCCTTCTGGAGTGCATAGTTTCTGGACTGGAAGTTGCTAGGACTATATTGAGGGAGAGGCCCACAAGGGAGGTAAGTGATGCTCCCTACAGGGGTTATGAGCTCGGGGATATTGATTCCTTAAGGGCCTTGATGTGGGATCATGCTGGGATAGTTAGGGATTCTGATAGCTTAAGGGAAGGTCTTAAGAAGCTTGAGAGCATTGAGGCTGATCCTAGACTGAAGTTGCTTGCTAGAGCAGTTCTAAAGTGTGCCTTAAAAAGAGAGGAGAGTAGAGGGGCCCATTACAGAAGAGACCACCCCATGATGAGGGAAGAGTTCAGGAGACCAAGCTTTTACTTCGAAAATGAGTGTTCCTTATAATTGTTCATGAATTGCCAGCAAGGTTTTAATGTGGGACATTGACATTAACTTCGGTGAGTTTATGAACCTGAAGGAGCTAATGGAAGAAGTTGAGAGGTTAAAAAGGGAGAGAAACGCCGTAATTCTTGCTCACAACTATCAGCTGCCTGAAGTGCAGGATGTTGCGGACTTCGTCGGGGACAGCTTGGAACTGGCAAGGAAAGCAACAAAGGTTAATGCTGATGTAATAGTGTTTGCCGGGGTAGACTTTATGGCGGAAACCGCGAAGATACTGAATCCAGACAAGACGGTTCTGATTCCAACTAGAAAGGCAACATGTGCGATGGCAAACATGCTTAAGGTTAGGCACATACTTGAGGCTAAAGAGAAGTATCCCAACGCCCCGGTAGTTTTGTACGTTAACAGTACCGCCGAGGCTAAAGCTTACGCCGACGTTACAGTTACCTCAGCTAACGCGGTGGAAATAGTGAGCAAGCTAGATTCTGACGTTGTTATATTTGGGCCCGATAAAAACTTGGCCCACTACGTCGCCAAGGTTACGGGTAAGAAGATCATACCAGTTCCTCCGAATGGCCACTGCTACGTTCACCAAAAGTTTACCGTTAAAGACGTCGAGAGGGCCAAGAAACTTCATCCGAATGCCAAGCTGATGGTTCATCCCGAGTGCACCCCGGAAGTTCAGGAGAGGGCCGACATAATAGTCTCAACAGGTGGGATGATAAAGAGGGCCTGTGAGCATGACGAGTGGGTCGTCTTTACCGAGAGGGAGATGGTCTATAGGCTGAAGAAGCTTTATCCGGAGAAGAAGTTCTATCCTGCCAGGACAGATGCGGTCTGCATCGGGATGAAGGCGATAACCCTAAGGCACGTTTACGAGTCATTGAGGGACATGAAGTTCGAAGTCACTGTTCCAGAGGATATAGCTGAAAAGGCAAGAAGGGCCATAGAGAGGATGCTTGAGATGAGTTAACTCCCTGAGACTTCAACTTTTTAAATAATGAAAAATGTGATAAGCTTCCCTACTAGAGCCAAACACTGGGTGATATCATGATCCCTCTCTCGTACCTCCTGAAATTCCTTGAGGAAGATGCTCCTTATGGTGATGTTACAAGTGAAGCAGTAATTCCAGAGAATATGAGTGCTAAGGCAGTAATTATTGCAAAACAAGCTGGGACTATAGCTGGCGTCGAGGAGGCCAAAGCTCTGTTTGAGTACTTCGGTGTTAAGGTTTCTGTGAAGAGGAAGGATGGTGAAGAAGTAAAGGAAGGGGATGTGATCCTAGAACTTGAGGGCAATGCTAGGGCCATACTTCTGGTTGAGAGGACGGCCCTCAATATAATGGGTAGGATGAGTGGAATAGCCACTGAAACTAGGAGGTTGGTTGAGAAAGTAAGAAAGGTCAACCCCAAGGTAAAAGTCGCTGGAACTAGAAAAAGTCTTCTTAGGCCTTTGGATAAGAAGGCAATAATGATTGGGGGAGGAGAACCTCACAGGTTTTCTCTTAGTGATGCGATACTAATAAAGGATAACCATCTGGCCTTAGTTCCACTTGACGAGGCTATAAAGAGAGCCAAAGCCTTCAGCGTTTACAAAATAGTTGAGGTAGAGGTCGAGAGCTTAAACGATGCGGTTAGAGCGGCAGAGCTAGGAGCTGACATTGTAATGCTTGACAACATGAAACCCCAGGAAATAGAGAAGGTAATTGAAGAGTTGAAGAGAAGAGGGCTGAGAGATAGGATTAAGATAGAGGTTTCTGGTGGAATAACACCCGAAAATATTGAGGAGTACGCTAAGCTTGATATCGATGTTATAAGCCTTGGCTACCTGACTCATTCAGTCAAGAACTTTGATGTTAGCTTAGAAATCGTCGAGGCTTTTTGACAATTATTAATTATTCAACGGCTACCCACTGGGTCGTTAATGCACAAATGAATGCTGGTATCATTAGGAAAGTTATAGCCAGCACGGCAATTATTTTTGGAATTCTCTCGGTGCTCCTAAGGGACATCACCCCAATAAGGGAAATCAAGGCCCACGTAGTGAACACTATTGGAAGTAAAGGTGTCTCTGGATACTTTACTTTGGCTACTACCACTATAGAACCCACTAGACCAAGGGAAAAGTACGCATAACCGAAAAGCCTGCCCTTTTTAGGTTCAGGCGTCTGGAGGTAGTATAGGGATATCGCTCCGAGTGAGAAATATCCTAGAACTAGGAATGGAAGAAGCCAACTAAGTTGGAGAGCATCTGGAATAATTGCGGAGAACATTACGGCGGGGAGACCACAAAAAGCTGAGGTAATAAGGGCTTGAGCTACAAAGCATCCAATGGAGATGTAGGCCCTAGACAAGAGGCTTCCTCCTTATTGGCCCTCTTGGGAATTCCTCTTCAAATATCTCTGCTGTGAACTTATACACCTTTGTGTCTGGATCGAGCCAGCAGTCTGGGGGCAGTCCTGCCTTCCAGCACGTTTCGGCTAGGAACTCCTCCTCATCCCAGCCCCATTCCACAGGAACTTGAGGTAATAGTAGGCCGGAGTACATGCCTT
>QMUI01000086.1 GCA_003660485.1 Thermococci archaeon
CATATGATATCATTAACGGGGCCTTAGGAACCGCTCTCCTCTCCCTCACGCTTGCGTACTTCTATCCGACTCTAAGAGCCCTCATATAGCCTCTCGAAGTATTCCCTAAACTCCCTAACCAAATCTTCAAAGTCGAATAAAGTCAGCTCTATTAACTCTATGCACTCGCTTTTGTACTCTTTCTCACAGTTTTGAAGTAGATATTCGGCTCTTGCATCGCCCTTTATAGCTTCAAGTATCATTGCGACACTTATTACCGCAGTTCCGCTTGTAATATCAAACACAACATCACTTCCCTCTTTCCCAAGAAGGTCTGAAAGCTCAGCAGATATCGAGTTCTTAACTTCCTTTATATCCTGACCACTACCGATCCTTATGAAGTGAACGTGAACCTCCCTACCTTCCCCAACAATACACTCTCCTCTCCCAGGGGACAGCTCCCCAAAGTTTACGACGAACTTTAAGCCAAGGCATTTTGAAGCTACTGAGAAAAACCTCTCTAGGTACCTCCTTCGTTCAATTTCACCAGCAACTTTATTGGAGACTAAAAGGAAAACCTTCTCGAGCCTGTCTCTGTGATAGGCTAAGGCTGCATAGAGAGGGATTATGTTTAGTGGCTTATCTCCCTCATAAACTGTTCCTCGGAGGAAATCCTGGCATTTAGCCCTTTCAAACACGTTATCATCACTCCAGTTTGAAATGCTTAGGGAAGCAACAAGATACTTGGCCCTTGCGGGGAGGGGAGTGCTCTTCCTGGGAACTCCAAATACCCAGGCACTCAGGAACACCAAGCCAAGAGTATAGGTTAAGGTGGATATTGTGAATATTAGATCCCCCTCCTCTAAACCGTCTGGAAGCCATGCGGTGAGGGTCATAGCGAACAAGACAAAGAGGGATATGCCATAGAGTGTTAGCACATCTCCAACTAAGAACTTTGGTATGAACAACCTCAAGAACGTGAGAAGGCTGTCAGATCCTTCCCCCCGAATCTTCCATCCCGCATACCTTGCGAGGGCTATAGATACGAGAAGGAATATAACGGCCCCAAATTCAAAGACTTGCCTATTCCAAGCTAGGAGAAATGCTACAGAGAAGGAAGCCAAGATGCCAATGGCCCTCCTCTCCGAGCTTTTAAGCTTCACGCTAGATCATCACAACGGGAAACATATAACCCTTTCCACCCTATATCTATATTAGGTGATAACATGGACATGAGGGCACCAGTAAAAGTGTACATGACCAAAAAGCTTCTCGGCGTTAAGCCAGATACAACGGTTCAAGATGCATCAAAGATGATGATGGAGTTTGAAGTTGGCTCTTTAGTTGTCATAGACGATAACGGAAACGTCATAGGATTCTTCACGAAGAGCGACGTGCTAAGGAGGGTTATAGTTCCTGGGCTACCATATACCACCCCTGTAAAGGAGATAATGACCAAAGAGCTGATCACGGTCGATGCAAACACTCCACTGGGAGAAGTTCTAAGGAAAATGGCGGAACACAGGATAAAGCACATCCTTATAGAAGAGGAGGGCAAGATAGTAGGAATATTCACCCTGAGCGATCTTTTAGAGGCAAGCAGAAGAAGGCTAGAAACGGCCATCTCGACGGAGTGATGGGAAATGCTCATAGCCCACATAAGTGATACCCACATAACGAATGAAGTCGCGTTCAAATCCTACGCCTTCGACTTGATAGTGAACGAGATAAACACGAGACCCTTCGACCTAGTGATTCACACTGGCGATGTAACTAACAACGGGCTGAGGGAGGAGTACGAGCATGCAAGCTACCTAATAAGGAAGATAGAGAAGCCCCTAATAGTCGTCCCAGGAAACCACGATGCTAGGAACGTTGGTTATGAGCTCTTTGAACGGTACATCGGCCCCTTGTCCGGCGTTTACGAGTTTAAAGATGGAGTTGTGATATGGGTAGATTCAACTATTCCCGACTTAAGCGACGGGAGGATAGGAGGGTACAAGTACAGGTGGCTCAAGGCAAAGCTTGAGGAGTACAGCCACAAGAAGATAAAGATAGTTGCCGCCCACCACCACCTCGTTCCCCTCCCGGACACTGGAAGGGAGAGGAACGTTCTTTTCAACGCAGGGGATGTTCTTGATCTGCTCTTAAGCCATGAAGTAACCCTGTACATGTGCGGTCACAAGCACGTTCCCAACGTGTATCGAGTTGAGGATCTTGTGGTGGATAATGCGGGATGCACATCGTGCAGGAAGACGAGGAAAGGAGATGTAAACAGCTACAACATAGTGAAGATAACCAAGGACGGCGTTAAGGTTACGGTAAGGAGAGTCACTGGAGAAGAGCGGAAAAAAGAGCATAGACCAATAAAACCCAAGATATTCATTCCAAAGGGAAAGAGACTCTTGAGAATAGTCCAAGTTGCCGAAAGCAACGTCTCAGACAGGAGGTACTTTAGAAGGAAAGTCCTTGAAAACGCCATCAAGGCGGTAAATGAAAGATACAAACCAGACATAGTAATTCACTGCGGTGACGTTGTTGAGAAGGGAATTGAGAGGTTCTACGAGATGGCAATGAAGTTCTATGAGAAAATTAAGGCTGAGAAGCTTATAGTCCCCGGCCACAATGACATAACCTATCTAGGCTACGACCTCTTTAGGGAGTACTTTGGGGAACCGGAGGTAATTGAGAGGGGCGACTTTGTATTCATCCCAATGCTCTCGGCCCAGTACGAGACCCAAATAGGAGTCGTTGGAAGAATGGGCCAGAAAATCCTCAAAGACCTGCTGGAGGACTTCAAGGAGAAGTTCAGGGTTGTAGTTATGCACCACAACCTAGTCCCAGTTCCAAGGGCAAGGGAACTCGGCTACCTTGAAGATGCAGGAAACGTGCTCAAGATAATAACAGACCAAGAGACAGAGTTAACACTAACGGGACATGGAGGCAATGCCCACGCTGTTAAAGTCGAAAAAACCCCAATAATAAACGCCGGAAGCATAAGCTGGGAGCTCCACAGGGATCCTTTTGGGAACAGCTTTAACTTAATCGACGTGTACGAGGACATGATCATAGCCTTCGAAGTGCAGGCAACATGGGGAAGCAGAAAACTCCTGGGGATGTGGAAGATTAAAGGCGAGGTGCCCTGGCTATAGAACGAGCCTTATCTTTATGCCCTTCTCTTCCTCAATTCCCCTAAGAAGAGAAACGACTTTCTCATGCCTCATGCTAAAAGATCTAATTTTCCTAATAGCAATTTCAATAGCCCTCTTATCCTCCTCAGAGCTTTTATCGAGGAAGTACCTAAGAACGGCAACTAGGGCATCTTTCAGTTCTCTACCCTCAACTGGAATGAACCTCCAACCTCCATCGAATATGTAAACGCCGAGTATCCTGTCGGAGGGCTTAACATCTTCAAAGCTGACTATACGCCCCCTTAAAGGCAAGGTGATTATATACTCGGAAAGCATTGCTTCGGAAAGCCCAAACTTTAATAATTCTTTAACGGAGTTCTCAAGATCAGCTATCCTCTTATAAAACTCTATTGCCCCCTCGATGGATTTCTTAGACAGACCAGAGAACTTGACCTCAATCCTCTCTAAGGGCTCCGACATTAGGTCTATAGTTCCAACAACCCTTTCAGAAACCTCAGTTCCTGGTTCAAACGCGTTAACTATCAGCCACTTGCTCCCGTTGCTAACGATGCCAACCTCAACGCCCATGTCGAAGCAGTACTTCGCCAACTGAGGAACGGCCTTTGAAACGTTAACGCTTAGGTTCTTGGCCTCAAGGAACGCTACAACTCTCCCATCCTTTATCAGAGCGTAGTCCGCCCTGCCCTCGCTCGTCTTCTCCTCAGGTCTAACCTCAGATGGATCTTCAACGTTCCAGCCCAACTCTCTAAGTAGTGGAAGTATTAGATGCTGTTTAACCGCCTCCTCATTCCTCATATATATTCCTTTGTAACCCATGAGCTTCCTCCTGATTTCCTCAAGTACCTTCCGCATACGACAAGTATATACGGGCGTCAAAATATTATCTTGTTGGTGAGTGAATTGTGCAGAATACTGCTTGCCGCGGGAGAAGGCTATAGAATGAGACCCTTGGTCGAGGCCCTAATAAGAGCTTCAGAGAACGACCCATACAAGGCGAGGAGAGGAAGGGGAAACCAGCACAGAGACGGATGGGGGTACGTTCTCATAACCAAGGACAAAATTGAGTACTATAAATCACCAAAACCAATATTCAAAGACGAAAGATCTTCACAACTTATGACTAACCTCAAGGGATTCGGAGTGCTACTACTCCACTCAAGAGCGGCAAGTCAAGGTGGAGTGAACCTGTTCAACACTCAACCTTTCGCCTATGGAAGCCCCCACGGTTACCAGCTATTCTTCATGCACAATGGAGATTTAATTAAGGACCTCCTCCTCGAAGGGCTCAAGCTACCAAAGGAAAAGTTTGAGGAAGCATCCGACTCCTACCTTGCAGGGATGTACATTTCCCTGTTCCTGAGAGATACCGATGACAAAAGCATAGTTGAGAGGCTTGCACTGCTAAAGAACGTCGTTAGAACATCCCTAAACACGGGCGGGATAATATTAACCCCCAAAGAAATTAAGCTATTTGGAACGGCGTACATGAGAGAGGAATTCCTCGAGAAGGAGGCTGAGAGAAACTATATGAGACTACTCTCATTTTACAGCGCCGATTTATTTGCAATGATGTCGTCAACCCTCGAACTTTACACGTTCCTACCGTTAGATAACGTGAATAACTCAACAATATACGTTGTTGACGTCGATCTTGACAAGGAAACATTCAAACCTAAATCCTACCCTCTCGAAGTATCTCAGGAGCAGTAGTTCTCGGGATACCTTCTTTTTTTCATTATATGAAGATAGAAGGGATTAAACACGTTCTCCCAACAAGTTTGGGGCCATCTGATAACGAACACTGATACGGTGTGGGTGTCCAGATAAATACTTGTTTGCTCGGTTCGGTGAAGTCGGTTAGGTGGGGGGTGGCTGAACCGTTTCCTCCTGCACCTATTTTTGTTGCAGGCACTGGCTAATCACTATCAAGGAGTTTTTGTGGTGCAGGAGATTGGCTTCAGCCACCAGCGTCACGGGA
>QMUI01000087.1 GCA_003660485.1 Thermococci archaeon
AGTTCATAGCCCTGTATCCTCTTGTAGCGCTGGGATTAATGACCCTCGCCTATTTCCTAACTAGGGCTTTCGAAAGGATAGGTCTCGATCCCGACAACGTTACCGTTCCCACGATAACTACCCTTTCGGATGTCATCTCAACCCTATTCATAGTCGCGATAATCTAATTAGCGTGGCCGAAGCAATAATATATGGTGCTCCCCATGAAGGTTGAGTGGTACCTCGATTTTGTTGACCTTGACTACACCCCAGGAAAGGACGAGCTTATAGTTGAGTACTACTTTGAGCCGAACGGCGTTTCTCCTGAAGAGGCAGCTGGAAGGATAGCGAGCGAAAGCTCTATTGGAACGTGGACGACCCTCTGGAAGCTTCCAGAGATGGCAAGGAGGAGTATGGCAAAGGTATTTTATTTAGAGAAGAGCGGTGAAGGTTATATAGCTAAGATAGCTTACCCCCTAACCCTGTTTGAGGAGGGGAGCTTAGTCCAGCTCTTCAGCGCTATAGCCGGTAACGTGTTCGGAATGAAAGCGTTGAAGAATCTAAGATTGCTAGACTTCCATCCCCCATACGAGTACCTGAGGCACTTCAGAGGGCCCCAGTACGGAGTTAAGGGGATTAGGGAATTTATGGGAATCAAGGACAGGCCTTTAACAGCAACGGTTCCAAAGCCAAAGATGGGGTGGAGCGTTGAGGAATATGCTGAGATTGCTTACGAGCTCTGGAGCGGAGGCATTGACCTGCTTAAAGATGATGAGAACTTCACGAGCTTTCCCTTTAACAGGTTCGAAGAGAGGGTGAGAAAGCTCTACAGGGTGAGGGACAGGGTCGAGGCAGAAACTGGGGAGACAAAGGAGTACCTGATCAACATCACCGGCCCAGTAGATGTAATGGAGAAGAGGGCCGAATTAGTCGCCAATGAAGGCGGACAGTACGTGATGATTGATATAGTCGTTGCGGGATGGAGTGCACTTCAGTACATGAGGGAGGTTACCGAAGACTTGGGATTGGCAATCCATGCTCATAGGGCAATGCACGCGGCATTCACTAGGAACCCAAAGCACGGCATAACAATGTTTGCTTTAGCTAAGGCCGCAAGAATGATTGGGGTTGATCAGATCCACACCGGAACAGCTGTAGGAAAGATGGCCGGGAATTATGAGGAAATAAAGAGAATTAACGACTTCCTCTTGAGCAAGTGGGAGCACATAAGACCGGTGTTCCCAGTAGCAAGCGGGGGTCTTCACCCTGGCTTAATGCCCGAGCTGATAAGGCTGTTCGGAAAAGATCTCGTTGTTCAAGCTGGAGGAGGCGTCATGGGCCATCCAGATGGGCCGAAGGCTGGAGCTAAAGCATTGAGGGATGCCATTGAGGCTGCAGTTGATGGAATAGACCTTGAGGAGAAAGCGAAATCAAGTCCTGAACTGAAGAAGGCCTTAGAGAAGTGGGGCTATCTCAAGCCAAAGTAGTCGAAATTTCTTTAAATTTTCCTTTCAATAAGGAATGGGAGTTGCTCATGGACAGGAAGATAGATGATTTCATAAACCCTGGGGTCAAGGTGAGCAGACCTAAGAACAATGAAAAGAAAAAGAAGAGGCTTAAAGCAACTAAGCTTGATAACTTCCTTCCTGAGGAGCATATAAACTTCTTTAAGAGCCTTCGAATAGGCTCAAAGAAGATAGCAAGGAAGAAGATAGAAGAGCTGTGAGTAGAATTATTCCCTCGCTTATTCCCACATTAATCAGGAAGTCCCTTCTCGGTATCTTGGTTCTTAACGCGAAGAACAGGGCTATCCCCAGGATTATCATGGAGTCGTAAACACTGATTTTTCCTCCCAAGATAATTCCGGCCAAAAAGGCAATGACTGCTGGAACCGCCCCCGGTATTACAGTTTTCATGCTAGGCTCAACTCCATGTCCCCTCCACAGGTAATAGTTGACCTTTGTGAAGGACATCGCGGTGCCGACTGAGGCTAGATAAACGAAGAGCTTTGCATCGGTAAGTGCAGACTTGGCAACCCCACCGACCGTCAAACCAAACCCAGCTATTGCAAGGCTTAAGCTTAGGACTATCGCTAGCAGAATTGGCATATCTCGAGCTCCCAAGAACTCCAACTCCTTTTTCCTTCTAACATCAACCAGTGAACCCAAAGAGAGAAAGAGGCCCGACTTAAACGTGGCATGGGCGAAGGAGTAGAGAGCTGCAGCCATTGGGCTTATCGTGACCCCTAGGAGGACGTAGCCCATCTGGCTGACCGTGTGATAAGCCAATAATCTCTTCACGTTCCCCTGCATTAATGCTAAGACAACTCCAAAGATCATTGAGGCCAAGGCGAAGGGCTTTAGGAAGTCGAGGGTAGAGAGGTTTGAGAGGAGGACTAAACCATATATCGGCGCCTTAACGGCTATGCCCGAGAGTATCGCACTGACGTGAGTTTTTGCCTTAGAGTGGGCATCTGGAAGCCAGATGTGGAGGGGAAATACTCCCGCTTTAAGCATCAAAGCCACTGAGGCTATTTTAACGGGCAGATCATCCTTTAGATCTCTGGCGAGGTTAACATTGAGGTATCCCGTCTGGAAGTATATCATGCCAAGCGCTAGAATAAGCAGGTAGGATGAGGTCATAGATAGCATTAAGTACTTAAATGCGGCCTCTTTGCTTCCCTCCTCCTTGGAGCTCGCTATCAGGGCGAAGGATGATATCGCCGAAAGCTCCATGAAAACGTAGTAGTTGAAGAAGTCCTTCGAGATGAATGCACCAATTAGCCCCGAGTGAACAAGCAACAGGAGAGACAGCTCTTTCCAGTCGGTGACCTTGGAGAGCACATATAGTGAGGCAGAGCCGAAAGCCACGAACTCTCCCAGGAGGAAGAGCAATGAAACCCTATCAATTCCAACCTCTATTCCCATCGCCCTGGGGTATCCTCCGACAACTCCTGAGGAAGCAAAGGGAAGTAGGAGCATTGGGGTGAAGGCACCAAGGATGTAGAGAGCCTTAACCTCAAGGCCTAGGGGTAGCCTGAACTTCGCCCTTATCGTGCCCTCTATCCTAAGGGCCCCCACGAGGTATATTAAGATCGCTGAGATTAGAGGCACGATTACCATTACAACTGCATTCACCTTCTCTTCCCTCCCATTATTAGAGCTAAGGCCAAGCCAGTGACGGCAACGTCAACTACAAGTGTTGTAAGCATTAAAACTGCGGGAATTGGATCCACGGGATTGCCTCCCTTCAGCGGCGGGGCACTTCCTACCTTGGCCCCTTCCTCTATTAGGAACAGAACGACTCCCAGGGCCATGATGTTTAGGGATAGCAACTGCTTAAGCTTTGACTGATTTACTATTATCCCGAAGAGCCCTATCACCGTAATTATCAACCCTATCATCTTAATCCCTCTCCATGAAGGCCGTTATCGTGTAGAATATCATGGTAAAGGCCGCTCCAACCTTAATTCCAACGAAAACGTTGAAGGGAATTACAGTTTCCTCCAGCGGAGGTAAGTATAACAAAGCAGTTAACAGCAGAAGAAGTATGAGGATTATGCCCGATACCCCCTCCATTGAGCTTACGAGCTTCTTCTTGAACTTCTTCCTTACCCTCCTGTATCCATGTGAGGTTATGAGAAGGATTATTGCCACCCCTAGGATTACTCCCGCCTGAAACCCTCCCCCTGGGGACTGGGAGGAGTACAGCATGAGGTAAGCTGCATAGGTAACGAGGAAGGGGCTCACAAGCTTTGTCGTGGTTCTCGCAACTATGCTCATCTTCACTTCCTGTCCCTCCTGAGAACCAAGCTAAATCCCAATGCCGCCGAGAAGAGTATCATCGCTTCACCTATACTGTCGTAAAGCCTCCACCCAGCCAAGATCTCGGTAACGAGGTTTCCCATTGACCAGTGTGAGATATAGGCATCGTACGTAAAAGTTCTTGGTTCAACCTCGCACTTTAAGAGCAGGACCAGGAGAGGGAGAACGAAAATGCCCTTCCAAATTTCAATCTTTCCATCCTCTTCCGTGCTCTCATAAGCGAATATGAATAACCCGGTAACCAAGGCTCCGACAACTATAGCTGATAAGGCAACGTCTGGGGCCTTAAGCAAGAGGAGGAGTAGAATGAAGGCTAAGCTTACAAGTCCGTAAGTTATCAGGGAGGCGAGGAAGTCCCTGTGCAGGACGACAACGAGGGCGAGTCCTATAAGGATTAAGCTAAGGATTGTCCCAAGCATACATGTCCACCTTTACCTCCGGTTTTATGCCCATCTTGTACGCTCCCCTAGCGATCGCGTGGCTTACCATCGGGTTTATCAGGGCTATAAGAACCAAGAGGAAGAGGAGTTTAACCTTAACAACGAACGGGCCGTCCATGATCATCATCAACCCAAAGACTATCCCCATTATACCACCGGTGTCGCACTTCGTTGCGGCATGCAACCTAGTGTACACATCGGGAAACCTTATCACACCAAGCGAGCCGAAGAACATAATTGAATAACCGAATAATAATGGAATTATTTCAAGCATTCCTACCCCTCCTCTCCATGTACTTGGCCAATATGAGGCCACTGACGGAGTTGACCATTAGGAGGACTATTGCGGCGTCTATCAGATACCACTCCCTCCAGAGCACAGCGAGTATCGCTATAATTCCAACTACCTTGGTCGTTACCGTGTTAAGTCCGACTATCCTATCGGCCAGCGTAGGGCCCGCTATGACTCTGTACATAGCCATTAGTGCCGTGAACAATAACATTCCAATGCCCGCTACCAGAAGATCTTCTTTAGCCATTCCTCAATGTCCCCCTTGATGATCTCTCCAGCCTTCTCAACGTTCAGGGTTTCAACGTCTATCCAGTGAACGTAAAGATATGTCCCATCGAGCTTCTTCACGACATCCAGGGTTAAAGTTCCTGGGGTCAGCGTAATTGAGTTTGCCAGTATAGTTACCCCGGTATTTGAGTGCAGATCAGTTTTAATCCTCACTATCCCTGGGTTTATGTCCATCATTACTGCGTGCTTCGCAACCTTAATGTTACTCTCAAGGAGCCTGAAGGCCATAATTATTAGGTACTGGGGCAGGTAAAGGAAGGCGAAGTACAGGATCTTCCAGAC
>QMUI01000088.1 GCA_003660485.1 Thermococci archaeon
CAGCTCCTCTAGAGGATAAACAGGTGTGGATAGCGGTTGTACAGGATTCTCTCAGCTATGAGGCTTGTTAGATGCCTAACCACTGACCACTGGCGGATTTCTCAAAGAATAACAGCTGGATTGAATAGACTTGGCTCTTTTCTTTTCCTGATATCATACAGGATTTCCGTGTTCCCCCTATGAAAGTGTAGAGCCTGTTCATTCGAGTGGACTTTCCTCTTCTGGTTTGGGGCGATGCTGTATCATATGTACTCCCGAACTTCAGCACCTACTAAAGGGGAAGGGTTTTGGCGCTTTAACGCTTTATCGGGTGAGATTGGGGACTCTGCGGTCTCTGCTTATATGAGACCTGGGTTGGAAAGAGAGTTAGGTAGAGGGTAGTTACAGTAAGTCCTTCCGTAGATCCATCCTGGTTTCCGCTATGGTGGCAGGTAGCTGAAGGAATTCCCTCCAGGCCATGGAGCCCCTCACTAGCCTCTGATAAATCACCTGTCCCTGTCGAGGTTTCCCCTTTTTATTCCACCTTAGCGTGACCATCATTGATTGTGCATATGCACAAAAATATTAAAAAGCTTGTTGGACAGTTTTGAGTATAACCAACAGTTTAAAAGCCGAAAAATTTATCGCGGACACAGAAGAGCGTATTTCGGTGGTGTTCCATGGAGGCTAACAGGGAAGAGGCACTTAAAGCCCTCCAGAGTATAAAAGAGAATATTAAAGCTAAGGAGTCACATTGGAAATACAAGGTAGCTGTCCTTAGCGGCAAAGGAGGCGTCGGAAAAAGCACGGTTGCGGTCAACCTCGCAACTGCCCTCGCGAAGAGGGGCTTTCGGGTTGGTCTCTTAGATGCAGACATTCATGGACCCAATGTTGCCAAGATGATGGGTCTGGAAGGAGTTGATGTTTTGGCCGAGAGGATGGAGGACGGGCGCTTTGAGATGATTCCACCTGAAACAGACTTCGGAGGCAAAACGGTACCAATAAAGGTGATGACGTTGGGATTCATGGTCGGCGAGGATCAGCCTATAATCTGGCGTGGTCCTCTCGTTACAAAGGCTATCTGGCAGCTTTTAGGAGATGTCAAGTGGGGTGAGCTTGATTTCTTTGTGGTGGACTTCCCTCCGGGAACGGGTGATGAAATCCTAACCGTCGTCCAGAGTATAAATCTCGATGCAGCAATTATTGTCACAACACCACAAGAAGTCGCTTTACTCGATACGGGCAAGGCCGTTAACTTCATGAAGAAGATGGAGATCCCCTACATTGCCGTTATTGAGAATATGAGCTACCTCATATGCCCACACTGTGGAAACGAGATTGATATCTTTGGCAGGGGTGGAGGGAGAAAGCTGGCCGAAAAGGAGGGCGTTGAGTTCTTAGGTGAGGTTCCAATAGACTTGAAGGCGAGAGAGGCAAGTGACGCAGGAATTCCGATAGTCCTCTACGGCGACACTCCGGCGGCCAAGGCATTTGAAGGAATAATAGAGAAACTCGTTAACAGGTTGGAGGAAATAAAAAAGAGGAACTCTAGCTAAGTGCACTCCTTGATGATTTCTCTTATGGCTTCTGAGAGGATATTATCCTCCTATTAACAGCTTTTTATATTGGGCACTAAAGTAGGGAAAATTGGGAAGCAGTTTTAGGTTTAGACGTGGGTTTTAAGTTCGAACGTGAACTGTCCGAAGATGTGATAGGGCTCTAAAAGTAGTTCCTAACAGATGGATACTCGTCATAGATGGGAGGTAGAGTCAATGGTTCCTGGTTCAATTTTGTTATTGTTTTAGCTTAGCTATGCAGAACAAATGTTAATTCGTTGGAGGAGGAAATCGGGGGATGAGTTTTAAACTATCTTAGATAAATTTGAATCAGGGGGTTAAAATGGTTGAAATTATCGACACCACGTTTAGGGATGCTCATCAGTCCCTTATAGCTACAAGAATGAGCACGAAAGATATGCTTCCAATTGCGGAGAAAATGGACAAAGCCGGCTTTTACTCTATGGAGGTTTGGGGTGGAGCAACTTTTGATGCTTTACTAAGGTTCCTAAGAGAAGATCCATGGGAAAGGCTGAGGCTCTTAAGAGAGCATATAAAGAAAACAAAACTCCAAATGTTATTGAGAGGTCAGAATATTGTTGGTTACAGGCATTATCCGGATGATGTTGTTGAAAAATTTGTAGAGCTCGCTTATAAAAATGGAATTGACATTTTCAGAGTTTTTGATGCCCTTAATGATGTTAGGAACATGAAGACTTCTATCAAAAAAGCAAAGGAAGTAGGTGCTGAGGTTCAGGGGTGTATATGCTATACTACTGGTCCCATATTCACCCTAAAGTATTACATGAGTAAGGTTGACGAGCTTATTAACCTTGACGTTGATTACATAACGATTAAAGACATGGCTGGGCTTGCAGACCCTCAAACCGCTTACAACCTCGTTAAAGAGATTAAAGAGCGCTATGGGATTAAGGTCAACTTCCACACTCACGCAACGAGTGGTCTGGCAGTAGCCACATATTTAAAAGCAATTGAGGCTGGAGTGGATTATATAGACACCTCAATCCATCCATTAGCCGGCGGGACGGCGCAACCTGCAGTTCAGACAATGTACTATGCAATTCCAGAAGCAAAGAGGCCAAAACTCGACATGAAATTAATCCATGAGATTTCCAGGTACTTGGCAGATCTCCTGGAGAGGAAGTATGATCATCTACTAAGCAAAAAAGCTATACAAGGAGATCCAAACGTTCTAATTCACCAGATTCCCGGTGGAATGTACTCAAACTTAATAAAACAGTTGAGCGAGCTTAAGGCCTTGGACAAACTTGATGAAGTTCTTGAAGAAATTCCGAGGGTCAGGGAGGATCTTGGATATCCACCCCTAGTTACGCCAACATCCCAAATAGTTGGAGTACAAGCAGTCTTGAACGTCCTCTTTGGAAGGTACAAGCGAGTGACTAAGGAGACTAAGGACTACGTGAAGGGGTTGTATGGGAGGCCCCCAGCTCCGATAAAGGAGGAGGTGAAGAAGCTTATCCTTGGTGATGAGGAACCGATAACCGTGAGACCAGCTGACTTGCTTGAACCGATGCTTGATAAAGCGAGGAGAGAGCTTGAGGAGAAAGGATATTTAGAGAGGGAGGAGGATGTTGTAACTTACTGTTTGTTCCCACAAGTGGCTTTAGAATTCTTTGAGCTTAGGAAGCAGGGTAAATTGAAGCCGGTTGAGGAGAAGCCAAGGGGCAAGATGATAAGGATCTACATAAACGGGAGGGAGTACAAGGTTTGGGTTGAGGGGGTTGAGTTTGAGAGGTTGGTGCCCTCCAGGTATGCTCAGCCACAAATGTTGCCTCGGGCCGTTCCAAGTGTTCAAGTTCCAAGGTCATCTCTGCCAATTGAAACCCCAAAACCACAAGCGGTCGCTGGTGCTAATGTTGTCACTGCTCCGATGCCTGGGAAAGTCTTGAAAATCCTCGTTAGAGAAGGTGATAGGGTAAGGGTAGGCCAAGGGCTTCTAATCTTAGAGGCAATGAAGATGGAGAATGAGATTCCTTCTCCCATGGATGGTGTTGTGAAGAGGATCCTCGTGAAGGAAGGTGATGCCGTCGACACAGGACAAGCATTAATTGAGCTCAAATGATTAATAACCTAACAGCGAGATTTTTAAAAGAAATCTGCGACCCTCTTGGTGGTCACTGGTAGTTTGATCTCTTAATGAGGATCGGATTCACAGTGTCTGGTTTGAAGGTCTTGTTCACGTGATCCTTGAGTATCTTCGCCTGGCTTAACAGTGTTCGTGAAGTACTCGAGGCGGCATGAAGATGTTAAATCCAATGGGCAAATGTGGTGTCACTCTTGTCAGTAGGTCCGTTTAAGTGGGTATTCTGTAGATAAGGGGATTTATAGAATCTCCCCTATTCTGTGCGGAGCGTTTCATTTTGTCAATTTCGTCGAAGATGAATGTGAAGGTTCCTAGCGCATCTTTCAAAAACTTAATCTTCCTCATCCCCTCCTTTGTCCCAAGCTTGCGACTTCGCTACGAGCCGAATTGTGCGAGTCTTACTAATTCTTGAACCTATGGATGAGCATATTCGCGAAATGGACTCCTTTAAGGAACGGTTAAAGTGCTTTAAGGCTATTCTCTTCCCTAAGAGGAAGTGATTAGAAACATGGCTTTCACTTAAGACCATTGGATTTATAAGGGTTGTTTCACGCTGAATCTTTTCCTCTAGTAGCTTCCATAATTGGATTATTGAGCTGATAATTGTCTAAGCCAGGATATTTATCAAATGTAAAGGAGACTAGACTAGAGAAATTCCCTATAATAATTCGATTGTTATCCTCTTCTTATCCTAAAATACTATGTTGGGAAGCTAAGATGCAAAGGACATCAAAGAATGCTGAACCAAGCCAGTGAACTACAAAACTCGGTAGGAAGCTCTCTTCTCTTAGATCTATTATTGCAAATACTATCCCAGCAAAGAAGGAGTATGGGATCTCTATTGGAGGTTTTCCAACGTGCAGAATGGTATAAGGAATTGCTTGGCCTAGAATACCTAGCCATTTATTTTTCTTTGCAAGGGGGAAGAGGAGAAAGCCCCTAAAGAATGCCTCATGTAGAAACATAACTACCCCCATCTTGAGCTCCCCTAAGATGAAACTATAAACTCCTGAGTAGGGGAACCTGGGGTAGTAACTTCTCATACTTTCATCAAGGAGCCCCAGGAAACTCATTATTACGGCGACTCCTAATAGAACCAGTGTGCTCCTCCAGCTTTTTGGAAGTTTAAATCCAACGTCTTTAAGCTCTTTCCTGAATAGGATCAGGGGGATTAGAAGGTAGAAGAACCCTAAATATGCGATCCACTCGTTAAACGTTCCTGGTATCCTTGAGGGGATGAATGCCACTATGAGGAGTATTAGTATCCTGGGATCCATATAGGTTGCTTCCCTGTTGTCCTATTAAACTACCGCCGCCCTAATAGTTGTACTTCGATCCAAGGCCCAAAACCCAAGGAGAGGATCTCTACATAGATAGCAGGAATTGGGAGAGTTAATTAACTTGGTAGAGAAAAACGCTCCCATTATAGTAGTAAAGGAAGGAG
>QMUI01000089.1 GCA_003660485.1 Thermococci archaeon
CCCGCCTTTAATGCCACCTCCTCATCTATTGGAACTACCTTCAAGTTTGACAATCTTATTTGCTCCACCCTCTTCCTAGCGACTTCCTCTCCAGTCCTTCTCAAGTAAAGGTAGTAAATCTCTGTCAGCGTGATGGAGCTTATGAATCCTTCCGCCCTGCCCTCGTCAACTTCTTTTAAGAGTTTCTCCACGAACTCTGCCCCGTCTTCATTGTTGAAGAATGCAATCAGCGCTTTAGTGTCGAAGAGGTACTTCATGGTCTCCCCTCGAATTCTTTGTCCCATTCTTCTCTTATCTTTTCAATTTCTTCTGACGCTCCTTCTATTTTGTCCACGCCCCTCAGCCTGGACAGCTTAACAACTGGCCTTAAGATTATTGCATCCCCCTTCCTTTCAATTAGCAGTTTGTCCCCTTTTGATAGTTTTAGTTCTTTCCTGATTTTTGCTGGGATTACGATCTGACCTTTTGAGGATAGTTTTACAACCTCCATTTTTACCACATTTTAGGGATTGTAAGGAAAATTATTTAAGTTTTACTTTTCCCTGTAGCTCCTACCAGAGGATGGCGTTCTAAAGTGGCAACTCAACATCAAACCGCCAACATAGTGGAGGATTTTCCTCAGGGACAAAAGCCATCGAAGTTAGTAGGGGTTATTAAAGTTAAAGTCGGACTTTGAAAGAAAGAGGTAGAACGGAGAGGAAAAGGACGTAAAGAGGATGATAGGGCTATTCTACATAAGTTTTTTGTGTAGTTCCTCTAGAGCTTGCATCTTTAGGTAAGTTTGCCTAGTCTGACATTCTCTCTGCCCTGAATGACAGGGCTTGAAAATGTTCGTAGCACTTCATTATGGACGCAAACTTCTCCAAGCTACAGAGAGAAGTGTCCCCACCAGATGATCCAGTCAGGCAATAATTAGATTTAGACGGAACGGCATTCGAGAGCTCCTGAAATTCGCAGAAAACAAAAAGGAAATGTTGAGCAGACAATCATAGAGTTCAACAAAGAAGAACTGCAGTTCTCCTACACAGTTCTGCTCACCTTTTTCTTTTGAAAGCCTCGCCCTCATGGTTTCATTGGAGAGCTTTCGGGGGGTGACTCCTCACATCTTCAAAGTCCCTATTTACGAAATGTATAGGGGGTCCAAAGCTTGAGAAACTAATCGCTTTTTTGCTAGCCTCTAATGTTCGTATCCTTGCTCTTTCAGCTACTGTCCGCCCTATTGAGAGTCTAGCTAACTGGCTTAATTGCGATTACGTTGTTGGTAAGGCTCCTCCTCGGCAAGTTAAGGTGAATAGGGTTTTTATGAATGTTCGGAAGAGGGAAGAGCTTCTTGAGATTCTCGCTAAGAAGAGAGATTTGTATGCCCCAGCTATAGTCTTCTGCCCAACGAAGTCCCAGAGTAAGATTCTTGCCCAGAAAATGGTTAAGATCTTAAAGAAGTGGCCTGGAGGGGGTATCAGTGAGGGATATCAAGGTTGAGCTGATCCTCATATATGGTAGAGTAGATATGTAAAGAGTAATCCTCAATGTCCTTTGAAGCTGGTATGGCTACGGTTTAACAACTTTGAGGGGGGTTGAGTGGAGTGAGGAGAGTTTGAGGAGAATGATGGTAGAGCTAATGAGGTTAGAGGCTGAGACTCTTCTTATAATGATGAGATTACGGAAGATCTGAAAGAGAGTCTGAAGGCTTATATGGAGATAGTAAGAGATAAAGCCTCTAACAGGTGGAGAGTCGAAGAAGCTCTTAGAAGGAGGATTAGCTTTCATAGGCTCTAGGTCCCGTATATTATCTTCCTTTAATACAATACCTGGTGTCGAGTAAATTGGAGGAGAGTTCTTGGTTGAGCATAAGGTAAGAATTAGTTAGGGCTCATAAAGCCGAATCCAGCAGAAAAATTAAGATCTCTAGGGAATCTCAACAACATGCCCGTTCCTTGAGATAAACACATCCCTGCTGATCATGTACCCCTCTTCCTCGGCAAGCTCAGCGTAATGGGTAAGCATCCTAAACTCTCCATGGGCTGGAACTATGTACTCGGGGTTGAGCATCCTGATGAGGTAGCGGTGATCCTCCCTGCTTGCATGGCCTGAAACGTGGAGGTTCTTTATCATCCTAACGCCCCTCATCCTTAACTTGGTCTCTAAGGCGTACCTCTGAGCTATGTTTAAAGGATTAGGAATCACTCCAGCTGAGAAAACAACAGTATCCCTCTTTCCTATGTCGTAGAGCTCTCCATTGGCCATTCTAGTTAGGATTGCCCCAGGTTCTCCTTGATGACCGGTAACTATGAGAAGATAGTTCTCTCTGGCCTGAGAAACCTCCTTTAGAACCTTGCTGACAGCATTAGGACTTCTGAGAACCCTTGAACCTTTCATCTTTATTAGCCCGAGCTGCTTCGCTATTCCCGTGTACTTTGCCAATGACCTTCCGATGAATATAGCCTGCCTCCCCATCTTGTTCGCTATCTCAATGAGCTCCTGAAGCCTTGCTATATGGCTCGCGAAGGTTGTGGCAATTAGTCCATCGGCTTCCATACCCTCGTACAAGAAAAAGTCCTCGAGAAGCATCTTTGCAACGGCCTCACTGGGAGTTTTAGTTTCCTCCGCAACCCTAGTTGATTCAGGAATTAAAACCTTAACTCCCTCCTTCCCAAGTTCCTTCAGTCTCTTATAGTCGGGCCTCTCTCCGTAGGGATGGTTGTTGTCGAACTTGTAATCGCAAGCGTAAACAACGGCTCCTTCCGGGGTGTGTATTACCACAATCGATGATTGGGGAATTGAGTGGGTTATCTGCACAAATTCTATTGCAAGGTTCTCGCTTACCTGAACTATCTCGCCGTAGTTCGTCTCGTACAGCGGGTTGGTTACCTCAAAATATTCCTCCCCCTTTATCTCGCTTTTTGCGAGCCTTATTGTATATGGAGTTCCATAGATGGGGACGTCGGGATAATGAGGAGCTAGCTTACCAATTGCCCCTATATGGTCGAGGTGTACGTGGGATAGGGCTATGGCGACAACTTTTTTGTCTCTTATCGGTCTATCGTCTGGAATTGCTCCCAGTTTCCTGAGCTCCTTGGAGCTCATCTTCTGGAATTCAACGTCCTCGTGAATTAAAACCCTGTCAAGCCTTATCCCCATATCAACAATCACGACCTCTCCATCGTATTCTACAGCAGTCATGTTCTTTCCTACTTCCTCGTATCCTCCCAACGTGTATATCTTGATCATTTCCTTCCTCCTCCGTTCTGATGCCCCGAGCCCTTTCGGGCACGGGACGGAGCTGATCTTAATTCACTGGTTTTAGTTTAAAAAGATGTGCATTCACCTAACTACACTACAACTGAAGAAGATATCAATAACAGCTAAGACATTGAGAAACCTGACCCGCTGACCAACTTCCTTAAAATTAGACGGGGAGAAAAGAGTAAAAAGCCCAACTTCAGCGGCGTTTATTAGCCCAAACTAAGGGGAATCACTTAGTGGCCCTGGTTATCCCCACTTCCTTCACGAGTACGTACGGGGTAGTTACTGGCCTTGAAACCTCCCACCAGTGGATGTGATATGAATCCTTCGTTAGGGCCACTACATTCTGAAGAATCCTAAGCATGTTGTCGCTTACCCTTATGTTCCTTATCGGCTTTAATTCGCCGTTCTCCACCAGGAATATTCCATCCCTGGGTATAGTTGAGAAGTCGCCGGTCATGTAGTTCTGGAACCTCGTGTACCAGACGTTCGTTATGTAAATTCCCCTCTTCACTTCCTGGAAGAGCTCATCCTTAGTGTAATCTCCAGGCTCGAGGACTATGTTCCATGCCCTTGGGGTAATTAAACCAGCGTTCGCGGTGGTTTCCCTCTTGTACTTCTTTGCCAAGCTCGTGTTGAATAGGTACGTCTTTAGGACACCGCTCTCTATGAGGGTAGTCTCCCTAGTTGGGACTCCCTCATCATCGAACTTCCTAGTTGCATAACCGTTAGGCAAATTACCAACGTCCTTTATCGTTACTATTTCACTTGCAACTTTCTGGTCGAGCTTGTTGGCGAAGTAGCTAAAGCCCGCTTCAACGGCGAAAGCAGAAAACGCCCAGCCCATGTAGCTGAGTAGATTAGCGAAGGCCAATGGGTCAAATATTACGTCAAACCTTCCCTCGGGCCCCTGCTCAGGGTTCCTTGCCAGCTTGGCTATCTCTCCAGCCTTTCTCCCTGCGGACTCTGGATCAAACTTCTTGAGGACCCTGACGGAGTTAGTTCCGTGTCCGCTTTCGAGATCCCCAATGAAGGCCCTAACGCTTATCTCGATTCCAGTTCCCTCATCAGAGGCTTCAACGCCGTTGCTCGTCGTTAGGTAAAGCTTGTTGTGGTCTGTATAGAGAACCCCAGCAACCCTTTTAGCACCTTCCTCGAGTGCTGCATTTATAGCCCTCTCAATGTACTCGCTGGGATCGTCAAGCTCGACTATCGCCTTATCGAATGTCTCGGGGATGTCTTTGTATTTGAAGGGTCCCTCGGCAATCCCGTAGTAGTCCTCCTTCGGCTTCATCTTCTCGAGGTTGGCCTTCAGCGTCTTGAGGGTCTTCTCTATGTTCTCCTCGCTCAAGTCGATGATGCTTGTCCCTGCGATCCTCTTCTCCCACTCAACAAAGAGCTCAACCTTCCTCTCGTGCCAGTGCTTTGCAACGGTGACCTCGTTGTTCGCAAACCTAACCTGCCTCCTGTTCATCTCATAGCTTAAAACTACAACATCCCCAAAGCCCAGCTCCTTGGCCTTCTTAAGGATAAGCTCGTTAACATCAAACATTTCCACCACCTCACGGCCTCCTCAGTGGGATATCCCTAAGCCTCGCATGTGCTCCACCCATCCAAACGGGAACGCCTTGCCCTGGTTCTCCCTTCCCACAGGTTCCTGGATAGAACTCCACTTCCTTGCCCACAGCATCAACGCTACTCCATAATCCTCTGGTCGTGATCTCAAGGATAGGCCTCTTCACAGGGTGCTTTATCTCGCCGTTCTCGATGAGGTATGCCTCCCTACCTATGTACCTCTGCTGGTACCTTCTGTCGTCAATGTTC
>QMUI01000090.1 GCA_003660485.1 Thermococci archaeon
ATGTTCATTGCGAAAACACCAACAAGAATTTATATCCCAAAATCTAAAAATAATACGGTGAGGTTTATGCCTAAGTTATTAACGGGATTTGTAAGAGCGAGCGGTTATGCTAACAAAGTTAGGAAAGTCCTTTTTGCAGCCACCCGAGGAAAGGTGCCCCCAGAAGAAGTTGTGAGAGTTAGTGCAGAAATTAACAAATACATTTTTGGAAAACTTCAAGAGCTAAACGTTAAGAAAGAAGACGTAGTAAGGGTGTCTCTAGATTTTGACATTGAGGATGAAAAAATAAAGTGGTATCCTGAAACCCTTCAAATAGAAGTTTACAGGAGAGAAGAGGAAGAAAAGTTAGCATTAGCGATGGAAGAAGTAGAAGAGATGGAGAGGACTTTTGAAGAGGTAGTAAAAGAGTTGGAAAGTCTTGCAAACAAACTAAAAGAAGTTACAGATTCCATATTAAATATCGTTGAGAGGATAAAGCAGGAACATACGGGGCTTAGATTAAAGGTGGAGGAGCATGAGACGTAGTGTTACAATTTTAATACTCTTGCTGATCTCTGTTCCACTTGCCAACTTTGGTTACTTCATATTCAGATACATTGCGTTAGGTCCCGTTAATGACTGTGAAGTTAGCTTAGTTAACGTGTACGTGTCACACGTTGACACAGATAGTGCTAGGATAGTTGCAATTGTTGAAGTTCTTAACCCAACAAGTAAGAAAGTTTCGATAGATGGCATTAAGATTGAACTCTATGCTGAGGACATATACATAGGGGAATACAGCCTTAACAGGACCATGACATTAACCCCAGGGGAGAAAGTAACAATACCCATTAACTTTACGATATATTACTCGAATGTCCCAACGGAATTCGTTAGGGTATTACTCGAAAATAAAACAAGAGAATTGACGTGGTGGGCAACAGGGGGATTATACGCCAACTCACTTTTTGGAATCCTCAAGGTTCCCTTTAATGCTACCCTTAGATAGCTTCTTAATAACAAATAGGCACCTTCTATGCCCTTGACTCTCACATTCTACTTCTTCACCTTCCCAAATTTCCCCCGTAAGCCTTTCTATTAGTTTGGTAAGGGCCCCTACGTAGTTTAAATGAGCAGGATATGGAAAGTTCCTTAAGCTGGGGAACAAGTTCTTCCCTTCAATTACTATTCTATCCTCCGATAGGTCGAGTATTCTTAAGAGCCCTCCTCCCGTAGCCTTCGTAAATTCAAAACTATCTTCAAGAATTCTCTTTATCGCTTCTATCCTGGGGAGGTTCTTAATAGTATCTTGGTCGAGAGGAAGGGTAGTCATTTCATACTTCCCCCACCTATATAAAAACTCTTTCCCACGTTCAGGACCTAAAAACTGATATATAAACTCTATTAGGGCGGATTCTGAGTATTCTTCTATTATCTGAACCCTCACACCGCCCATTATTAAGGCTCCAGTGTTGTCCAATATTAGGGATTCTTTGACATTGTCAACGCTTTTAAATGAGTCCTGAGCAAGTATTATGCCAGTATTGCCCCTAATGTATGGAATTGAAGCCTGATTTATTTTTAAGGGCAAAAAGGATCTTCTTATTGTAATCGTTCCATTTTTTGCTTCCAAGACGTACTCGAAGGGTATTAGTAACATTGAAAGATCCTGAGTGGATAAAACGTCGGAGTTCAATGAGGCTAATGTTGAAGCCCCGAATCTCTTAATTGAGTTAACAAGTCTCACTACAACCCTTATATACGCCCTCTGATCAGTTTGGAGGGTGTATAATGAGGTTAGATCGTCTATCACGACAAAATCATAAGCTTCCTTAACAACGCTCTCCCTGACTATTGCCGTTGTTATGCTAAGATCCATCGGGTTTGGCAAGATATTAGCCCCAGCTACGTGAGTTGGGGAATATAGATTTGAGAATCCATCTAGTATTTTTAATTTTCCTTCTTTAATGAACTTGGTGTAGTTCATCCCATACGGTTCTAACCATTTGATTAGTGAATTAACATCTTGTCTAAACTCTATAAGGAGAATTTTATATCCCTGTGACAAAAATGACATAACTAATTGATGAAGAAGTAACACATGGTCATTATCAATACCTCCAACTATTGCAACATTGTGCGTTTTTTCAAATCCACCTCCCAATATTTGATCAAGAGTTTTAAGGCCACTCCTAATCTTCATACTAACTTGAGGATTTAGGTTTAAGTTAAAAAACTTTACTAAAAATGAGATGAGAAATTACATTATCCCCTAAACCTGCCAACGATCTTGGTTAGAATTGCGGTGTGTTGATATTCATTATGGAGGATTGCTTTTGATAATTCCTTAATTACAGGATGCTTTGCCTTGCTTTCCAGCTCCCTGTACCCGTCCTGCATTTCCTTTTCCATTTTAATGGCATCATCTAACTTTTCAATTATATTATCTAACTTCTCTTGGGGTATTATAGAGACTTCTGGGAACGATTTTACTAACTCCTCCAGCACTTCTTCGGGTGGTATTCTATAACCGACTTTTCCAAAGTCTAATGGTAGTAGCAGGGAAGGCACTCCTGGGAGTAAGGCCAGTCCTTGATCTAGCTCCATCACAGACTCTCTTATTGGCTCAAGCTCTGGATAAAACGGCTCTAAATGCTCCTTTAAGAGTGCTGAGGCCTCCTTATATGCCCTTTCAATAGCCTCCATAAGCTCCTTATGGAATATCTTATCAACCGCAAGTCTAAGTACAACTCTCTTAAGCTCAGCATCTTCTGGCCTCTTAAGCTCTTTCAGGAGATCCTTGTAGTCCTTCAATGCCTCTTTCTCTGCCTCTTTGATTTTCCTTACGGTCTCCACCAGCGTCATTACTTATCACCTCCGAGCTTTTAATAACCTTTGGTATTTAAAAGTTTTCTGAGGAAACCCTAATAAAGTAGCCACTTCACCTTTGGCTGAGGTGAGAGAGGTGAGAGTGATAGTTCCAGATACGAGTGTGATTGTAGATGGCAGGCTCACCCAATATCTAAAGCGAGTAAAAGAAAAAGTAAAGGTTGTAGTGCCCGAAGCCGTCGTTGCTGAAATAGAACACCAAGCTAACGAAGGAAAGGCAATAGGACATACCGGGCTCGAGGAACTTAAGAAGCTTAGAGAAATGGCAGACAAGGGCAAGATACTGCTCGAGTTCTATGGCGAGAGGCCTGAGCTATGGCAGATAAGAAGAGCGAAGGCCGGAGAAATCGATCACCTGGTGAGAGAAGTTGCCAGAGAATTGAATGCTATACTAATAACAGGAGACCAAGTTCAGAGGGATATAGCGATAGCCAAAGGGATAGAGGTAATATACCTCGAGAGCAGAAGGGAGCCGAAGACCAGGTTGGAGGACTTTTTCGACGAGGAAACCATGAGTGTTCACCTAAAGGCAGGAGTTAAGCCCTTAGCAAAGAAGGGAAGGCCAGGAGAATGGAGACTGGTTCCGATAAGGGACAAACCACTAACCGAGGAGGAGCTGGAGGAAATAGCTGATGACATAGTGGAGAGGGCAAGGAGAGATCCAGAGAGCTTTATAGAGCTTGATGAGCCAGGAGCAACCATTGTCCAACTTAGAAGTTATAGAATAGTCATAGCCAAACCTCCATTCTCAGATAGGATCGAGATTACTGCTGTAAGGCCGGTGAAGAAGCTCAGCATTGAAGATTACAATTTAAGCGAGAAGCTCCTCGAGAGGTTAAAGGAGAAAGCTGAAGGAATCTTAGTTGCAGGACCCCCAGGAGCAGGTAAAACTACATTTGTTCAGGCGCTGGCGGAGTGGTACGCTTCAATGGGCAAGATAGTTAAGACAATGGAGAAGCCCAGGGATCTCCAAGTTAGTGAGGAGATAACTCAGTATACTGCCCTCAATGGGAGCATGGAGAAAACTGGAGACGTGCTCTTACTTGTCAGACCAGACTACACGATATTTGATGAGATGAGAAAAACCAGCGACTTCCTAATCTACACCGACCTAAGACTCGCGGGCGTTGGAATGGTAGGAGTAGTTCACGCAACCAAGCCCATAGATGCCATTCAGAGATTCATAGGTAGGGTAGAGCTTGGTATGATTCCTCAGATAGTTGATACAGTGATATTCATCAAGGCAGGTAGGGTCGCCAAGGTTTTAACGTTAGAGTACAAGGTGAAAGTTCCCACAGGGATGAAGGAGGAAGACCTTGCAAGGCCCGTAATAGAGGTCAGGGACTTTGAAACTGGCCAGCTAGAGTACGAGATCTACACGTTCGGCGAAGAAGTAAGCGTCGTCCCAATAAAAAAGGAGGAGAAGGCGCCAGCTCTCAAACTTGCGGAGAAGAGGCTTAAGCAAGAAATACAGAGGTTCCTGCCAGATGTATACACTGAGGTCGAGATTATCAGCCCGCACAAGGCCATTATATATGCCGATGAGTTCGATATCCCGGCGATAATAGGGAAGAAAGGGAAGAGAATACAGGAATTAGAGAAGAGACTTGGAATAAATATTGACGTAAAGAGCTTTGCGGAGAAGCAACCAGAGGTTAAAGAGAGGATACCAGTGGAGATAGAGGAAAAGAAGAAGAGCATAGTTCTCAGAGTCTCTCCTGACTATGCAAGGAAACCCTTGAGGTTTTATGCGGGCAATGACTATGTCTTCACAGCAACCCCAAGCAAGAAGGGCGTTGTAAAAGTCTCAAAGAGCTCACCGGTCGGCAAGTTGCTTAAAAGATATATCGACGAAGGTCACGCGATTTGGGCTTCACTGTAGAGATTTTTCTTCTTTTCTCTCACCTCACCAAGAGAATTATATAATGGGAAGTTAGGCCTGTTGTCAGCATGAATAAGGACCATCTAACCTACTCCTTGCCCTGAGGAGCTGTTCTTTTGATGGGCTTTGGGGCTGTTACCGTTCAGCTGGGCTGGTGACCCCTTGAGGTGGGCCCAATTTTGAACAAGGGTGAAAAGTCAACCACACCAGTTGCAACGAATGCAACCGGTAGCGGATTCCTCTTGAGCCTTGTCCTTCTCCCACACTGCATCATTGTGTGTATGGGTTGGCTCGG
>QMUI01000091.1 GCA_003660485.1 Thermococci archaeon
CTCCAAGCTGCTGGAGTAGAGGTTGACGAAGCAAGAGTAAAGGCTCTCGTTGCAGCCCTTGAGGGAGTCAACATTGATGAGGTTATAGAGAAAGCCGCAATGCCAGTTGCAGTTGCAGCTGCTCCAGCTGCAGCCCCAGCTGCCGAGGCTCCTGCAGAGGAAGCTCCAGCAGAAGAGGAAGAAGAGGAAGAGGAGAAGGAAGAAGAGGCGCTCGCTGGGCTTGGTGCACTCTTCGGCTGAACTCCTTTTCTATCCCTTTATATTTCGTTTTCCTAAATTCGATATTACAAACCTGCTTTTGCTACACAAGATAAAGAAAAGGAATTATTTTTTGGATTTCCTCTTGGATAAAACTAAATGTTGACTTCCTTGATAGCTACCTCTGTAGGGTTTACTTGATGGCTCTTCGAGTCTTATAAAAGCTATCTGCACAAACCTTTCTCCGTAGTGAAGGACTACTTCCTCCTCTGAGCTGTTGAACAATGCCAGCGTAAGGTTTCCATCCCATCCCGGGTCAACCCATGCAAAGCTCCCCAAGAGACCTTCCCTTGCAAAAGTGCTTCTCAGCCTCATATCCCCCATAACATCATCTGAGAGTTTTACTCTTTCTAGGGTGAGAATCAAAGCATGGCCTTTGGGAGGGATAATGACTTTTCCTTCCTTCTCTACATTTATGAACTTCCCGTTAACCATGGCCTCTTTTCCAACCCTCAAATCATAGCCCGCTGGCTGGAGGGATTTCTCGTTAAACGGTTCTATCAATATTTCCTTCCTAATTTTATGATCTGGCAGTATCATTTTATCACCGCAACTTTTATTTATGCACCTTGTTATAACTTTTTTGAGGGCCCGTGGCCTAGGGGATTGGGCGTCGGCCTTCGGAGCCGAAGGTCCCGGGTTCGAATCCCGGCGGGCCCGCCAAATAAGGTTTCTAGTTGTTCCTTAGGGGAAGAGGGTTGCAAGTATTTCTTAAATTTGATAATGCAGAAAATCTAATCATAAAACCTTCGTTTCACGGGTTCCTAAAATTGTCTGGGTTCTAACATGGTCTGATGAGCTTTCATGGCATCTAAATTAAAATCTCCTCCTGCTGGGAGGTTTATTAACCTTGAGCATTGCGAGCTGTGGGGTATTTTGTCCCGATAGAACTCCGAGAAACCTCCCGAGTGGGTTCATAAAAACTTTTAGTCAAGCAAAAATGCATGCTGAAGCTGGAACTTAAAGGGACTATCCTTTGTAGGTTTTTGCTGAATTTGGATTCTAAAGAAGAATGCCTTGCTATTGAAAGAGAAATGGTGGGCCCGGGGGGCTTTGAACCCCCGACCACGCGGTTATGAGCCGCGCGCTCTGACCAGGCTGAGCTACGGGCCCACAAAGGACTGGCGCCGCCGGCCCGACTTGAACGGGCGACCACCGGATTAACAGTCCGGCGCTCTACCGACTAAGCTACGGCGGCACGAACCCAATCATAGGGAGTATAAGGGAATTTATAAAGCTTACGGTGGGTTCTGGGCGAAAAGTTTATATACTAACTTAAGCCTTTCTTCATTCGGTGCCCCGGTAGCCTAGCCTGGTGGGGCGGCGGACTTGTAATCCGCAGGTCGCGGGTTCAAATCCCGCCCGGGGCTCCATTGCAATGGGGCCGTGGGGTAGCTTGGTCTATCCTGCGGGCTTTGGGAGCCCGTGACCCGAGTTCAAATCTCGGCGGCCCCACCATACTAATGATCATATAAGTACACCAATGGAGTGTTAAGGCTTTCGGAAGAGTTCTTAAATTTTACGCAAACAATATAAACCCTCTTTCAGACTAAACTCACGAAAAGCTTATATACTCCAATTGAAAGCTGGAGGTAGTGAGAGGGTGTACCTTCTAAAAATTTTAAAGGGGGCAATTCTCTGTGACGGCGAAAAAAACCTTTACAATATTTGATCACGAATTAGTTCCCGAACACAGAATCCTCAGTGAAGAGGAAAAGGAGGAACTGCTTAAGAGGTACAGGGTTAAACTTTCTCAGTTACCGCAAATCAAAGCAAGCGATCCAGCAGTTCAGGCTCTTGGAGCCAAGCCTGGTGATGTTATAGAAATAAAGAGGAAAAGCCCTACTGCGGGGGTTTATTACTATTATAGGATTGTTGTGGAAGACTGAAGTTTTTGAGGTGAGAAAATGAGAGGTCCTACTGTTGTTGAGGTTACTCCGGATGATCTTTGGGAAGTTATGAAAAGCTACTGGGACGAAAAAGGACTTGTAAGGCAACATCTCGATTCTTACAACGCTTTCATTGATCACGGAATGCAGGAAGTAGTTAACGAATTCGGTGGAGTCAAGCCAGACATTCCAGACTTTGAAGTCAAATTCGGAAGAATAAGGCTGGGTGAACCGGAGTTTCAAGAAGCTCACGGGCAGAGAAAGCCACTCTATCCAATGGATGCAAGGATTAGAAACCTCACATACTCAGCGCCGATCTTCTTGGAGATGATACCGGTTATCAAAGGTATTGAACAAGAGTCCGTTGAGGTCAGAATTGGAGAACTGCCTGTAATGCTCAAGTCAAAGGTATGCAGACTTTACGGCCTAAGCGAAGAAGAATTGATTTCTCATGGAGAGGATCCCAAAGACCCGGGAGGATATTTTATCATCAACGGTTCTGAAAGAGTTATCGTGTCTATCGAGGATTTAGCACCAAACAGGACACTCGTAGAGGTTGACGAAAGACAGAACAGGTACATAGCAAAGTGTTTCTCCTACAGGCATGGCTATAGAGCTTTGATAACAGTGGAAAGAAGGAAAGACGGCTTGCTTTACGTTTCTATTCCAAATGTGCCGGGTGTTATAAAGTTCGTTTATGTCATGAGGGCCCTTGGGCTTGAGAGTGATAAAGAAATCGTCGATGCTGTGAGCAACAACCCTGAGATTCAGCAGGTTCTCTTTGACAATTTGGAGGACGCTAGCGAGATACAAACTCAAGAGGAAGCTTTAGACTATATAGGAAAGAAGGCCATGCCAGGACAGCCAAAGGAGTACAGGCTGAGGAGAGCCCAATCTATAATTGACAACAACCTTCTCCCGCACATGGGTGTTTCTCCAGAAGACAGAATAAGAAAGGCCTATTACCTTGGAATGATGGCCCTTAAGGTTATTGAACTCTCTCTTGGGCTTAGAGGAGAGGATGATAAAGATCACTATGCAAACAAGAGGCTCAAGCTTGCTGGTGACCTCTTGAGAGATCTCTTTAGAGTTGCATTTGGCCAGCTTGTTAAGGACATGCAGTATCAACTTACCAAAACCTACCAGAGAAAGGGCGAGAAATACACTTTCCAGGACATCCAGAGGTTTGTGAGAAATTCTGTGAGGCCGGATGTTCTAACGGAGAGAATTGAGCACGCTCTTGCAACCGGCGCATGGCCCGGGGGAAGAACCGGTGTAAGCCAACTCCTCGATAGGACTAACTTTATGTCCACTCTTTCTCACTTGAGAAGAGTTACTTCTCCATTGAGCAGAGAACAGCCTCACTTCGAGGCAAGAGACCTTCACGGTACTCACTGGGGAAGAATATGTCCAACAGAAACTCCAGAAGGTCCCAACTGTGGTCTGGTCAAGAATCTTGCACTGATGTCTCAAATAACAACTGCGATCCCGGAGGAAGAAGTTTTGGAATATCTTGAAAGCCTTGGTATAGTGCACATTGAGGAGAAGAGGCCAGAACCAGATGACTGGAGAATCTATCTTAATGGAGTCCTCATTGGAACCTACAAAGACGGTATTGGTTTGGTAAACAAGATAAAAGACGACAGAAGAGCAGGAAGAATCAGCGATGTGATAAACGTTGCTTATTATAAAGACGTCAGGGAGGTTTACATCAACAGCGATGATGGTAGAGTTAGAAGACCTCTCATAATTGTTGAAAACGGCATTCCAAAGCTTACAAGAGAACACGTTGAGGCCATAAAGAAGGGAACTCTTAAGTGGAGTGATCTTGTGAGGATGGGAGTGATTGAGTACCTTGATGCCGAGGAAGAGGAAAACGCCTATGTGGCGACCTGGCCCTGGGAAGTTACAGAAGAACACACTCACTTGGAGATAATGCCCGCCGCAATACTTGGTCTGCCAGCTTCTCTCGTTCCCTATCCGGAGCATAACGCCGCTCCAAGAAACACCTATGGAGCCGGTATGGCAAAGCAGAGCCTTGGTTTGGGCTGGGCCAACTTTAGAATAAGGGTAGATACAAGAGGCCATTTAATGCACTATCCACAGATTCCACTCGTTAATTCAAGGATTATGGAGGCGGTAGGTTTCGAGCAGAGACCAGCGGGTCAAAACTTTGTAGTTGCAGTTCTCAGCTACGGTGGATACAACATGGAAGATGCTGTTATCATGAACAAGGCCTCCATCGAGAGAGGACTTGCAAGATCGACGTTCTTTAGAACTTACGAGGCTGAAGAAAAGAAATACATGGGTGGACAGACAGATAAGTTTGAAATTCCTGATCCGACTGTTAGGGGCTTCCTTGGTGAGAAATACTACAGAAACCTTGATGAAGACGGCATAATCTTCCCAGAATCGAAAGTGGAAGGAAAAGACGTTTTAGTTGCAAGAACTTCTCCACCAAGGTTCCTTGAAGAGCAGGCAGGATTAGGTGCCGGTATCCTTCAAGGAAGGAGAGAAACGAGCATAACTATGAGGCCCGGTGAGAAGGGAATAGTGGACAAGGTAATATTAACTGAAACCGGGGACGGTACAAAGCTTGTTAAAGTGACGGTTAGAGATCTCAGAATTCCAGAATTTGGTGACAAATTTGCTTCAAGGCATGGACAGAAGGGTGTTATAGGTCTAATCGTTCCACAAGAGGACATGCCGTGGACGGAGAGCGGAATAGTTCCAGACTTAATCGTTAACCCACATGGTATCCCAAGCCGTATGACTGTCGGACAGCTCATCGAAGCAATAGGCGGAAAAGTCGCCTCACTTAAGGGGAGGAGAATAGACGGAACTGCCTTCATTGGAGAGCCAGAAGAAAAGCTTAGAAAAGAGCTTGAGGAGC
>QMUI01000092.1 GCA_003660485.1 Thermococci archaeon
AGCATCCTCCCCTAAATGTGAGCCTCGCGGTCTCAAATCCAATGCTCTTCAATATCTTCTCAACAACGTTCGCTAGCTCCATCAATTGAATGTTTGACAAAAAAGTTTATAAAGTTAGCATTTTGTTCCCCTATCAGCCCACCCGTTAGGGTTGGCATGAGTAGCCTCCTAAGCCCGTGTGAGTAATCAGCCACTCCTCTATCCCTTCGGCGACTCTCTTGTCCTCTCAAGTAATGGTTGCTCTTATATTCCTGGACCCGAGCCAAAGAATACTCCAGGCTCTTGAGTATCTCCTCATCCGCACATGTTATCTCCTAATTGGATTTGTTGGAATTTGAACTAATAGCGAATGTCAAGTAGTCCGTTGGAACTGTAATTTGATCCTCGGTCTTAATTACACTCCCTTCAACGATCCTTGTCTTGGCAAAATTCTACTTCTCTAACACTTTCGTCTCCAATTATCCTCTCAGGGCGGTTACATGTTCAACAAATTTAATAATTCCTTATTAGTCAGCCTTCTAATTTCACCCTTTGCATAGCTATGCTCCAGTGATCTCCTGCGGGTTACTATAACTTCCCTTGCACCAAAAAGCTGAGCCTGTTTAGTCATACCAACTGCCGCATACCCAGCTCCAACTACTATTTGATCTCAAAGTCCGGAAGCTCGCTCTCGGGTAGGTATCCTATTCTTGCCATCTTTATCTTAGCAAGGGCGCCTAAGACATCCATAAGTCCTGAAAAATCATGCCCAGGAGTCTTAAGGATTCTTGACCTCCATGCACCAGTAGCTATCAGGATCGCCTCGAACTCGTTCATGAGCTTCTCCAGGGAGATGAACTTTTCAGCCCATTCATCACCCAGCTCTTTTCTCGATTTCCTTAGCGCTTCCTTATGAATCTTATTGGAACCCCCACTCCAGAATTCCAAAGGCAACTGTTCCTCCCGGCTCTGCATATACGTGAACTTCAAAAGCCTTACGCGCTAAATTACAAGCCTCTAAAGTCCAGCAGATCCTGCACCGATGATCGTGATCTTAAAAGGTTTAGTTTTCTCTCATCCTAGGTACAGAACCTCACATTTGCTACCCTTGTCATCTCACATTGATACATCACCAACTTTAAAAACATCCAAAGTCGGTTTTTGAAAATATTTTAGACAAAGGAGCACTTTTGCCCAGCCAAAACGGAACACTTTAATAGGAGAAAGCATTAATGAATACGTATGAACGTCTTAATCACAGCATCATCAAGGGGAATAGGGTTTAACGTTGCAAGGGAGTTACTCAAAAGGGGACATTCCATCGTGATATCCTCCAGCAACATAGATAACCTGAAAAAAGCTTATGAAAAACTTAGAGATTTTGGAAATGTTGAATACTTTAAGGCGGACCTCCTCGTTAAAGAGGATCTGAAAAGACTCGTAAAAAATGCCTGGGAGGCCCTTGGGAGTATTGATGCCTTAATATGGAATGCCCCAAACGTTAGGTGCGAGCCCTGCATGGTTCATGAAGCTAGGTACATGGACTGGGCAGAAGCTTCCCTGCTTCATCTTGCCTCCCCAGGATATCTAACAACGCTTTTAGTTCAGGCATGGCTCGAGAAGAAAATGAAAGGGGTAATAATTTATCTAAGCTCGGCTTCGGTCTTAGAACCAATGCCGCCCCTCTTGCTGGCGGATTCTGCGAGAGCAGGACTGATACAGCTAGCCAAAGGAATATCAAGATCATATGGTGGGAGGGGGATAAGGGCGTACACGGTGTTGCTGGGAAGCTTTGACACCCCTGGGGCAAGGGAAAACTTAGCAAAACTTGCCGAAGAGAGGGGCATTGATCCAGAAGAATTCTGGAGAAGAGAGGTCGTTGAAAGAACACCCCTTAAGAGAACCGGAGGTGGGAAGAGTTGGGTGCCCTAATTGACTTCCTTCTGAGCGAAAATGCCGAGTACATGCTCGGCTCAACGATAGTTTTTGACGGAGCAATGACGAGGGCGGTGAACCTGTGATGTGGGAGAAAATTTTAAGGCCAAAGTTCCTAGCTAAGAAAGTCAAGGAAGACCCAAACAAGTTCAAATCGATGGGATTTCACGTTATTGAAGTTGTTGGAGAGGGTTATGAGCTTGAAAGTCTCGTTGAATATTTCATATACTCCACGTTTGGGAAGTACGTGTATATAGTGGAGCACGAAGGCAGGAAATTCCTAGCTAGAGGGGACAAGAAGATAGGAGAAATTGAGTACCTCGTCAAAGACGAGAAAGGTCTTATGAGGCTCATCCTCAAAGAAATTAAGAAGAGCACACGGGCCGCACTGTTCGGAATAACACTAGGGTTTGCCATGGCGGTTGGAGGGTTAGTTGGCATGTGGAAGCCCGAATTCTCCTTTATTGGAGTTATGTTGGGTGGAGTTCTTGGCTCAGCAATAATGAAGATCTTCGAATACTACATCATTGGCTACTGTAAGACTTGACCTTTTCAACAACCCTTACATCCTCAATCCTCGTGTAGGGGTATTGGCCCCTCTCATCTTTTTCTACAGCCTTCACCATGTCCCATATCGTTAGTAGTGCCACTGTAGCACCGGTCAAAGCCTCCATCTCAACGCCAGTCTTGTAGTAAGCCCTAACCTCGCATGTTACCTCAATGTAATCTTCGCCGAACTCGAAGGTTATGTCAACCCCGGTGAGGGGGATTGGATGGCAGAGGGGGATTAGCTCTGGAGTCCTCTTTACGGCTAAAATTCCAGCTATCTGGGCTGCGGCGAGGACGTTCCCCTTTTCTATTTTCCCTTCCCTGATTAGCTTTACGGTTTCAGGCCTCAACCTTATCCTGCCCTTTGCTACTGCCCTTCTATAGACGACATCCTTGTGGCCTATCTCGACCATCTTTACACCTTTTTCATCGACGTGTGTTAGCCCCTTCATGTGCTGAAGATGGAAAAGGGGATAAATAAGTTTGATGACGAATTGAAGGGAACGGAAAATGTACCTTGGCAAGCTTATAAGCGTTAACGAATTCAGGGGAATAAAAAGGCTTGCAAGAGAAATAGAGTTTCCAAAGATAACCGTTCTCATAGGGAGGAATAACTCAGGAAAAACAGCCCTACTCGAGGCCCTCTTTATATTGACATCCCATGATAAAAGGGATTTTCTTAAGCCCCGTCAATCTGCACTTTCCGAATTTTTCCCTGTCGGATATTCCAAGTTGATTTACTTCTACAGTGGAAAAGCCGAAATTTTAGGAATCATCAAGGATAAGGAAGTAAAAGTTAGTATATTCGAAGATAACCGAATAGAGCCACTATCCTTAGATAACCCACCCGAAACCCTTTATATAGATGCCCAGGGAATCCTACTCTCAGAATTGGGAAGATACCTTAGGGAAAAAGAGAATACCATAGTCAAGGAGGGTCTTCATGTCAAAGTAGCCAAAACGATAAGCAAGTGTGTTGACGAGGATTATACCGAGCTAGTTCTAAAGCAGGACGGTTGGTACGTGAGAAGAGAAGACGCTCGCTACGTTAGGGTTGAAGACCTTGGAAGTGGAGCAAAGAAAGCAATAAAAATAATGCTTGCCGCAGAGTTGCTAAAACCCAAACTCATCCTATGGGATGATTTCGAAGTTGGTATGCATCCCTCCCTAATCAGAAAAACATTAGAATGGCTTACCCAAGGAGACTGGCAGGCCGTTATCTCAACTCATAGTATAGATGTTCTCTATCATCTCGCGGATCTCAGTGAGGAGATTGAAGTTGACGGAAAGGTGCTCCTCTTGAGAAGAGAAAACGACGTTCTGTTACACAAAGAGATAACATTCGATGACCTAGAGACTCTAATTGATTCGAATATGGATCCGAGATTGCTTGTAGCTCAACTAAAACTCTGAGCAGGGAGAAGCAATGAAAGTTATTACAACGGAAACAGGCAAAGAGAAAATAGTTGCGATTGCATTAACTGGAGACGGCAGGACTGAGCTAAAAGTTCTTGAGGCAATAGCGCAAAGATATAACGGAAAAGAAAGAGCAATGCTCTTCCCAAAATCGCCCCTGGGAGGTACCTCAAAGGGAACTAGCATTATTAAGACCGCTGAGTTAGTTGCTAAAATAACAGGGATTACCACAGTGCTCATCATGATAGACAGGGAACACGTCCAAGATATCGAAGGTCCTCTTAGAGAAACACTAAAAGACGCTGAAATAGGCCCAGGAAATCCCATTATTGCAAGATCGAAAAACATGACAATATTGGTTGTTATCCTGGGGAAGAAAAAAGCTATCGAAGAAAACTTAGCAGAGTTAATAAACCTTGAAGCTGGAAAGCAAGTTGTAGATCCAAAGCTCCCAGTTAAAGAACTGAAATCTCAAATAAAGTATATTCTAAAAACGGAATTCGGAAAGCCCAAAAGCATAAAGAAGTTTCTTGAAAGGTGCAAAATGGAGAACATAGAGAGGGCATTCGATGGATTAGCTAGAGCACTAAAGCTCCTCGAAGATTTTTAAACCCTCTCTTCTCACACATCACGTGCTCCTGCATATAGGTATTGACGATACAGATTCACCGAACGGGATGTGCACAACCTATCTTGGAGCGCTCCTCTACAGAGAGCTCTCGAGGTTAGGAGAGCCCTTAGATCTCCCCAGGCTTATCAGACTAAACCCTAACATTCCTTACAAGACGAGGGGAAATGGTGCCGTTGCCCTAACCTTCGAGATTGAAGAGGAGTACATTGAAGAAGCAAAAACTCTCGTAATAGCGAAGGTTAAAGAGCTCGCCGATTTTTCTCATGAAAACACAAATCCTGGGATAGCCTTCCTTAAAGGTAAAGTGCCCCAGGAACTAACAGAATTCTCGTTAAGAGCATTGAGGGAGCACGTTACAATAGAGGAAGCAGAAAAAGTAGCAAAAAAAATTGGAGCTGAAATAGTGAAGTTCAAGCTCGGCAGGGGAATAATTGGGGCCCTCGCAGCAATTGGCTACCCCCTTGAGAGATATACATATGAGCTCCTCGCATACAGGGACCCCAGAAACAGGGTGA
>QMUI01000093.1 GCA_003660485.1 Thermococci archaeon
CTATACCTCCTTGCCAGTTTTCAATAGATTGTATGAGAACCTTTCTTTTAAGCTTTTCTCCAAGATAGGCAGAGAAATGATAAGAAAAATCAAAGTATCATCCTGGCATCTACGGCAACTGCCGAATCCTCATATGCGAAGATTGGGTTTATGTCAATCTCCTTAATCTCAGGAAGCTCGAGGGCGAGCTCTCCAACTTTAACGATTATGTCGGCCAATGCCTCGATATTAACGGGCTTCTCACCTCTTGCACCGGCGAGGATTGGATAAGCCTTGATCTCCCTGATCATGTCAAGTGCCTCATCCTTGCTGACGGGAGCGACCCTAAAGCTTACGTCCTTGAGGATCTCGACGAATATTCCACCAAGACCGAACATGACCGCGGGTCCAAACTGGGGATCCCTGATCATTCCAACGATGACCTCCTTCCCAAGCGGAAGCATCCTGTAGATTATGACACCCCAGAGGTCAGCGTCTGGCTTGTAGTTCTTTGCATTTTGCATTATCGTTCTGAAGGCTTCCCTTGCTTCTTCATCGTTCTTTATGTTTATCTTAACACCGCCAGCGTCACTCTTATGGATTATCTGGGGGGAGACTATCTTCATGACAACGGGATATCCTATTTCCCTTGCAAATTGAACTGCTTCGTCTTCGTTCCTTGCTACCTTGAACTCAGGAACTGGAATTCCGTAAAGCTTGAGAATCTCCTTTGCTTCTGGCTCAACAAGTGGCCTGTTCTCAGCCTTTGCTTTCTCAATAATTTCCCTAGCCTTCGCGATCCTGTCCATTTAAATCACCCCTGTAATCTTGACGTTTACCAATATTTTCCAGTGGTTAAAAGTATTTCCATTCATTTTTGAACCACTCAAACGTCTCTTTTAGGCCCTCTTCTAAGCTATACTTGGGAGAAAATCCCAGCTTTCTCAGCTTGCTTATATCCGCAACGCTCCTCCTTATATCTCCAGGCCTCGGAGGTGCAAAGACTATTGAAGAAGATGCCCCACTGAGGTCTATTATCTTTAGGGCCAGCTCAAGCACGCTTGTCTCTTTACCTGTGGCAACGTTAAATACCTCTCCTTCAGCCCTCTTCTTTTTAGCAACCAGCAAGTTGGCTTCAACAACGTCTTTGACATAAATAAAGTCCCTAGTCTGCTTTCCATCACCAAAGATCGTTAGGGGCTCGTTCTTTATTGCATTTCTCATAAATATACTTATTACACCCGCATATGCGGAGCTTTGCCTTGGACCGTAGACGTTGAAGTACCTGAGGACAACGGTAGGAACGCCGTATATTTCATAAAATACCCTACAGTAGTGTTCGCCTGCGAGCTTCGTCACGCCATATGGAGAGATTGGGGACGGTGCTTCACTCTCCTTAAGAGGGAGGTTAGGGTTGTCCCCATAAACGGCAGCGGATGACGCAAATATCAGCTTCCCATTGCCTTCAGTAAGGGCCATCAGCACGTTTAACGTTCCAATAACATTCACTTCTTCAGTAAAAACGGGGTTCCTAACGCTCTCATCGACGCTTATTTGAGCTGCTTCATGAAATACATAGTCAGCTTCCCTCACTATATCGGATATCGCTTCAAAGTCCCTTACATCGGCATTTATGAACTTCACGTTTTCCGGCACGTTTTCAAGTTTCCCGGAGTAGAGGTTGTCTATGACGATGACATCATTGCCTTCTGCCAAAGCTTCTGCTATGTGCGAACCTATGAAGCCTGCTCCTCCCGTAACAACAATAAGCTTGTTTTTCATGTAGAAGGATTTTAAGGAGTTTAAATAAAATGGTTTCGGGGAGAAGAATGATCAAGGCTATAATTTTTGATGTCGATGAGACTCTTGTCTATTATGAAGGTTATTCACTAAAGGAGTGGTACGAGAAAGTTGCAATTCCGGCAATGAAGGAGCTTGGAGTTGTCATTAATTGGGAAACCTTTAGGAAGATGGCAAAAGGAGAGCTACCAAGGAGTTACGTTGAAAATTTTGGTATAGATCATGTGATGTTCTGGAAGGCCATGGACAGAGCGAACCGGCAATACAGAGAGAAACTGCTAAGGGAGGGAAGGATACATGTTTATCCCGATGTCGATGTCATCAAAAAGCTCAAGGCTAAGGGCATAAAGCTGGCTGCTGTTAGCAACGCATCCCAGGATAATACAGAGCTTGTTCTTAGGGCCTTTGGTCTCCTAAATTACTTCGATGTCGTTCTAGGCAAGGACTATTCCTATCTAGATGGTGTCAAGCCAAATCCTTACCTTATTGAAAAGGCTATGAACATCTTGAGAACCAAAAGAGAGGAAACTGTGCTCGTGGGAGACAGCGAACTCGATGTTAAGGCCGGAAAAAATGCTGGGATAAGGGTCGTCCAAATAGTAAGGGAGAAGAGGGTTGAGGGTGCTGATTATTATATAACGCGCCTCAATGAACTTCTTGATCTCATAGAGCGTGACTTCTGAGGTTTGTCAGCTTGATAAGAGTTTTTACTACTTCTTCATCTCCAAACTCCCCCTCAGGATCCATATCTTCAAGCTTTCTCCGGAGAGCTTTGAGTTCATCAAGTATATCATGCAGTTCGAGAGACTTCTGCATGAACTCCCAAGATGTATAGGGGCTCTCAAAAATTCTAGCTTGATAAGCAACTATTGCCATCCTGACGTTAGCTTCAGCCTGATCAAGCAATTCAAGGACATCTTTAACCTTCATACTTGTAAATTTGGGAAAATATTTAAAATAGTTTTTCCTAACATTCTGTTAGATAAAATAGAGTGAGCGAGAGGTGATGATTATGAGTGAAGAGTTGGGAAAATTGCTTAATGTCCTAGGGAATGAGACTAGAAGGAGAATACTATTCCTGCTAACTAAGAGACCCTATTTCGTTAGCGAACTCAGCCAAGAACTTGGCGTTGGTCAAAAGGCCGTGCTTGAACATCTAAGAATACTGGAGGAGGCGGGCCTAGTTGAGAGTAGAATCGAGAAGATACCCAGGGGAAGGCCCAGGAAATATTACATGATAAAGAAAGGACTGAGGTTAGAAATACTACTAACTCCAACGCTCTTCGGTTCAGAAATGTACGAGCCTAAGGACATAAGAAAAAGTCCAGAGTACGAACAGGCAAGAGAACTAATAAAGTCTCAAGAGCCCATTGACATTAAAATGAAAGAGCTCGCAGAGTTCCTACATGAGCTAGATGAGAGGATAAGGGAGATCATAGAGGAGAAGAGAGAGCTTGAGGAAGTAAAGATGTTAGTAGAAACGTACATCGAGAACGTTATGAAAAGAATTTCAGAAGAGAACAGGACTATGATGGAGGAGATATTTAAAGAGATTGAGAGGGTATTACCTCCAGCGTACGCTCGGAGGATCAAGGAGAAGTTCATAGAAAACCTTTAAATGCCAAAGCTGTAGGTTGATGTTGATATGAAGAGGCTAGGAAAAGTTTCCCATTATGCAAAGCAGGGATTCCTGATAGTGAGGACAAGCTGGGTGCCCTCACTCAATGATAAGGTTATTGACAAGAACTTGAGATTCGTTGGGATAGTTAAGGATGTTTTTGGACCGATTAAAGCCCCATACGTAGCCATCAAGCCAAAAGTTAAAGATCCCGAAAAGTACGTTGGTGAGGTACTCTATATCGACACTAGGAAGAAGAGGAGAGAGAAGAAACAAATGAGGAAAAAGAAAAAGTTCTGAACTGTGATGAGAGGGGACCTCGCCGATGTTGATAGGTGTGATTAGTGATACTCACTTCCCTAAGGCTTATTTTCCTGACAAGATTAAGGACTTTTTTAAGAAAAAGGGTGTTAAGTATATAATCCACGCTGGAGATGTGCAGGATAAGGCTCTGATCGAGATGCTCGAAGAAATAGCCCCGGTGATAGCCGTAAAAGGAAATGCTGATTCTTTTAAACTACCAGAGGAAGAAGTCTTGAAGGTGTTCGACTGGAATATCTTAATCATTCATGGACACCAATTTCTCTCATTAAGTTCTCAGAACTTAGTTTACAAAGCCCTTGAAGTAGGGGCAGATATTCTGATATTTGGACACACTCACAAGCCCTACTATAATGAATTTTCTTACATGAAGAAGAGGGTTACTCTCCTTAACCCGGGATCTCCTACCTTACCAAGGTTCAGCGAGCCAAGTTTTGCAATTCTCAACCTGAGTAAGGATGATGTAGATGTGAAGTTTTACAATGTTTGGACATTATAAGAACTCGTCAAGCTGATGAGAGAAGCATATATAATTGTAAGGACAGAACTTGCAGTGGGATCCTTTCGTTCCTGGAGGTACCTCATCCTCATCTAAGTAGAGTCTAATCTCATAGAAGAACTTCACCGTCTCCTTGAACAGTGTAGGATCATAAGGAACCTCGAACATCTTGAAGTTCTTTCCATTTATCCTGGGGAAATTGTCGAAGTTAAGTCCGTTCACAATTTTAACTGGATCGTCGTGAAGCTTAAGATAGTAGAGGTAGCCATATTTGGCCTCACTCCACCTGAGATATACGTTTAATTGGGCGAGATGATACTCAAGGGGAAACCTCGGTAAGAAAGACTTTCCCTTTATCTCGATGGGGAACTCTTTATAGGCATCCATCCTGCCGTGAATTTCAAATCCCAACCTTGGAAACCTCAAGATAATCTCCTTTTCAAGTTCAAATCCAAACCTCTCTTCAAGTACCTTTCCTAGAACCTCATGGGTTCTGACTCCTTTCTCAAGCCTTGGCTTCGCTACCTCAGGCCATCTTTCAGGAAATCCCTTTAGCCTGAACCAGACCCTTCGAGGACATATTAGAGCTTCACTGGCGTAGAATTCTATCATTAAGCTCCCTCCAAAGAGGCGTCAGCTAATACCGACATCATCACAGCTCAGGCTGGGCA
>QMUI01000094.1 GCA_003660485.1 Thermococci archaeon
CCTTTAGCGAGACTAAGAGCGAATTCTACAGGCAGATGAAAATGCTTGGTATGAACTTTAAGAATCTTGAAGAGAAAGGATTGTTTAAGTTTATCGACTTAGTTACTGTCCCTTCTGCCACTATTCAGAAAGAAATAGATTTGCTTATGAGTGAGATAGCCAGACCGGATAGTCTTAGATTCAATTACCGTTATATCAAACCTTTTGGGCAAGGAAATGACAAGAACATTCCTCCATACAATGCTGGGTAGACTGATAAAAACCTATGGCTCTACTGCCTTGCTAATTGCAGAAAAACCGATTGGCGAAGAAAAAATAGGGTTCGGAGTTGAAGAGTTCGTCGTTGATGGAGTTATAGTTCTAAAAACTAGAAGCATTGGAGAAAACATAGTAGGAACGTTGGAAATTAGGAAAATGAGAAGAAAAATTAGGAAACCTGAATATGAATATGCAATAACCGACAACGGAATAGAATTTTTTGACGTTCCTGAGCTTAAAAGAGTGGAGTTCGAGCCAACATGGAGTAGGATAACTAGTGGGATAGAAAAGCTTGTAGATTGATAAGAAAGTCCTATCAAGGGCTCTAGGAAATAGTGTCATAATGACGTTTAACACCAAGATGTTCCCGAGAGTATATTTGGGATAATTAATAGCTCTGCCCTCAATGTGATTAAGTTTGAGGTCAAAGTCGTTGGAGTTTCGATTAAAAGGATACTCACAATAATAAGGAGCCCTTTTATGGAATATAATTTGAAATCATGGGGATATGAGATAACGAAGAATGCAGTTGTGCTCATTCCAGAAAAATAGAGGATTAAAATAGAGCATTGATGGCTTCTCTAATCTTCTCCCTATCCTCCTTGGTTGGTCTGCCCTTGCTCTCTATCGTTGCCACGTGGTCAAACTTGCTCCTTGCAATTAAAGTTTCAATCTTCCTTCCGGCAACTCCACCCCAGCCAAAAGCTCCAATTATAAGGACGGGTTTTTCATAGTTGGCCTTATCAAGTATTTCAAACAGGGTGTACCTGATCCTGGGGTGAATATCTGCCTCAAACGTCGAGGCCCCGATAACTATTGCCTCGGCAGTAGGGACTTCCCCAAGGATATCGGCTATCGCTGGATTTTCTCTATCGGTGAACCTGTAAACGATAGGTTTCTTACCAAGCTTCTTAAGTTCATCTATAACTATTTTCATTCTTTCCTCTACGAAACCATACATTGAATCGTAAATTACGAGAACCTTGCCTTTTTCTGGGATTCCTGCTCCTATACGCTCGTAGTGTTCAAATATTCTCCTAGGGTTCTTCCTCCAAATTAAACCGTGTCCAGGAAGAATCATCTTGGCATTATCTATAATTCCGAGCCTCTTTAGCTTCTCGATGTTCTGGACTATATATTTATGATAGTGGCCAATCACGGTGACAACGTACTTGGTAACGTATGGGAGATACTCTCTTACGACATCTTCATTTGAGTCATCTATCTCCCTCGGAATTGAATAGCCCCCTCCAGCGTCGCAGCTGAATATTAGCTTATCTTCAACAACGTACGTTATCATCGCGTCGGGCCAGTGAAGCCATGGGATAGTTATAAATCTGAAAGTCTTGGTTCCTATTCCAAGCTCTTCTCCATCCTTAACGACTTGGAAGTTCTTTACAACTTCTTTCCCATAGAAACCCTCCAGAAGGTTCCTTGCAAATGCCGTTCCAATAACTTTGGCCTTGTATTCATTTGCCTCAAGAACTTTGGAGAGGGCACCACTATGGTCAGGCTCAGTGTGGTGCACTATTATGTGAGTTATCTCCCTGAGATCAACAAGCCTCTCCAGCTCTTTCAAAAACATCTCCGTATAATCTCTTTTTACGGTGTCAAACAATACTATTGCATTACCAAGTTTCATAAGATAAGAATTGTACGTTATTCCCTCAGGGATGTACCAAGTCGCTTCAAAGTACTTTATCTCGTCATCGTTAACCCTTATCAGGTAGAGCTCAGGTTCGTCAAGTATCTTCCTTACCAAAATGTTAACCATACCATCACCACAAGATAACTTGCCACATATCATATAAAGTTTTCTATGCTCACCATATCGTCATGATTTTCGAACCTGCTAGGTTTGATTTTTAGATGACCATGACGTCATATGGCAGAAGATTTTTGCTCAGTGGTTTAGTAAGGAAAATTCTTTTTCTTACTCCTAGCTTCAGCTGTACCCATTTTAGTATTTTGAAAAATTTCCGATGATATTTGACACAGTGTAAACTGTTTGGTTTATATTCAACGAATATTTACTGAATATTTTTCGGAGAATACACTCAAATCTTACTAGTAATTCTACAATTGCACGTAACAATTGAACTTATATTCAAAAAACGTTATATACCAATGTTCAATTATTAAACATCTGACAAAGATGGGGAGGGACGTGCAATATGGATGTCCATGCACAGATATTAACCGTCCTTGTATTATACCTGTTCTTCTTGATAGGATTAGGTGTTTACCAAGGTAGGAAGGCCAAGAGCGGAAAGGACTTCGCAATAGCCGGTAGAAGGCTCCCAGGATGGGTGGCCGCTTTGTCAGAGAGGGCCACTGGAGAGTCAGCATGGGCCCTACTTGGCCTTCCGGGCCTCGCTTATGCGGCAGGGCTTTCGGCAATCTGGGTTGCTATAGGTTGTGTTGCCGGTATTATCGTTGCTTGGGCAGTTTTCGCTGGAAGATTGAGGAGAGAAGCCGAGAAATATGATGCAAGAACATTCATAGACTACATTGCCAAGAGGCACGAGGAGTCTGGAAAGTGGATAAGGATACTGGGTAGCTTGGCAATAGCATTCTTCTTTTTCTTCTACGTGGGTGCCCAGTTCATAGGTGGTGGAAAGACGCTCAATGTTCTCTTTGGGATTGATCCTAAAATGGGAATGCTGATTACTGCAATGATAATCCTCCCCTACACTGTCCTCGGAGGTCTTCAGAGCGTTGCGTACACGGATACAGTCCAGGCTATAGTCATGATCCTAACTCTTACAGTTGCTCCAATAGTTGGTGTAATTTACATTGCAACTCATCCTGGCCTCTTCGCCAGCTCAGTTACTGAGGCTTTAAAACTTGCTGGACCGAAGTATTCAAGCATTCTGGGAGGCCTGACGGGTTCTGCTGCTCTAATCTTCGTCATAGCAGAACTTTCATGGTTCTTCGGCTATCTAGGGGGAATGCCTCAGTTGAGCATAAGGTTCATGGCAATAAAGGATGAGAAGAACGCAAAGCTTGCAAGAAATGTCGGTATCGCGTGGACGATCTTGGCTTACATCGGCGCTCTCATGATCGGTTGGATTGGCTTAGCCATATTTGGGCCGAACGGATTAGCCGACAGGGAAAATGTCATGCCATCTGTAATGCTTAAGCTGTTCCCTCCGGCAATTGCAGCAGTCTTCATCACAGGAGCAATTGCTGCGATGCTTTCAACTGCAGACTCTCTCCTGATACTTTCAGCAACCGAGCTTTCAGAGAACTTTCTGAAGCCCTTCGTCTATGGTGGCAATGTTGATGAAAGGAAGAGCCTCCGAATGTCGAGACTTACAACGATAACCCTCGGTCTCCTAGCTTTGGCTACGGCTTATCTCGTTCCAACGAAGCTTATATACACCATAGTCGGCTACACCTGGGCGGGAATTGGAGACACGTTCTCCGTGATAGTAGTTCTAACCCTGTTTTGGAAGAAGTTCCATGCTAGAGCAGTTCCACCCACGATAATTGCAGGCCTACTCTTCACGATATTCTGGATAAGTGCTGGCCTTGAAGCGAAGGTTTCGGCAAGGCTAATGACGTTCATAGTGACACTTATAGTTGCAGTGATTTCAACGTACGTCCTAAAGCCGAAGGAGTAACTTTTTATTCCTCTTTTTTATCTCTTTCCTAGTTATGGAGTTGGAAGATGTTATCGGATTGGTGAGGTTGTCCACTTATGCTAGAGTTGAAGAGATTACGTTCAGGTCAATTTATTAGGAGCCTATGTGCTAAATCCGGAATACTGGCAGGTTTAGTTTATTGGTTGTCCGTAGTCATTAGTATCTCAAGAAATCCCTGGTTTTCTTTCTTCAAGAACGCTTTAAGTGATCTTGGAAATCCAAAGGCCACCGCTCCTTGGATTTATAATCTCGGACTAATAATTTCGGCGGTGTTCTTATTTGCCTTCACTATATCCTTAATTGTTGATGCCAGGAACAAGCTTCAAACGGTTGGTGGTGCTTATATAAGCGTGTCCGCTATTTTTCTGGCACTAATTGGAGTATTTCATTCGGGAACTGAGCCTCATGTTTTCGTTTCAACGTACTTTTTCGTTCAGTTCTTTCTGGGTATCCTGATTTATGGTTTGGGAAGTTTCAGTTTCGTTAAGAAGATCTCCATAACTCTCTTTATCCTGGCCTTGGTAGGCTTAGGGATTCCCTGGCCTTCGACAGCACTCTTAGAAGCGTACGAGATAATCCTACTTATGGTATTTGCTTATGTAAACAGCTCAAAGCAGATATCGCACTCCTCTGAATTCGGGGTTGAATCTATGAGGAAGTGAAAAATATGTGCCCTTTCCCCACCATTTTTAAGGTTAGCTTTACAAGGGGCCCATGGACCTCATATTCGGTGGACCTCTCCTTTATCACTTTTTATATCTTAAGAGAGCTGCTCTGAGCCGACCTAGTGACATCAATCTGTCCGGCGAAGTAAGGACAACCATGCGGAGGATGATTCCCGTAGGAACCCCAAAGGGAGGAAGCCACTCTGTTATCTCTCCAGCCCTCATCGATGTCTTTAAATGCTCAACATCAATTAGTGCTCCCCATTGTCTTTCTTCAAGTACCTTGAGCTCAGTTGTTTCTTGCTTTAA
>QMUI01000095.1 GCA_003660485.1 Thermococci archaeon
GAAAAAAGTCCCAAGTGCCAATCCCAACCCACCAAAGACATTAATTATGAGCGTTATTAATACGAAGACGATAGTCGTTAATATCACAGCTTTGAATGTTGGATCATACCTGAACATGTGTATAAGCCTTTCATAATTATAGAAGCCAACAACTTGATGAAGGTACTTATCTACATTCCAATTTCTCATTCCGGTAAAGCTTATGTAAATAGTCAAAACTAGGGGGATTAGGTAGAATAACACGACCATAAATACCATGGGAAAAAGAAAGAAGGAAAGATCCCTAAGCTTTTCATTCTTCATTTAATCACCCCTGAGGGAACTTCCAGTCCTTTGGAATCTCTCCCTTGATTTCAACGTTATCTGCGAGCTCTTTGTCGGCCTTAATTTTGTCCTCTATGAAGTTAATGGCCTCTTCTGGTGTCATATCTCCTCTCAGCACCTTGTCAACGGCCTCTTTGAATATATCGGCGAGAGCTGGGTACTTTGGATGTGCTGGAGCTAGGTGGGTGTATTCTAACATGTAACTAACGTCTGCTAAGAACTGGGCGTTAATTGGGTTAACGGTCTTTTCAACTATATCCTTTATGTTGTCTTTGACTTCTGGAGCTAAGTCTAGGTCAAGGTTCTTGAGCTTGTTAAGCCAGCTCTCATCCTTAATTAACTTAGCTGCCTCCTTTCTAACTGGTAAGTGGGCTGAGATAACGCTGTGGATGGCATTTATCTCTGGATCACTGGCCTTTATTACCATTAGGAATGCCAACGCATGGTAGACGTCCTTTAGCTCCTCATACTTTGGATTTAGCTGGCCGGCTTTAGAGTTTATCATCCAAATGAAAGGCTGGCTGAGTGTTACTGGCTTATCCCCCTTCTCTCCGGCTGGGAATAAGGTGTAAGCAAACCATTCCTTTACTTCTTCCGGCTTAAGACCTCTTCCGTGGTAGTACTGTTTTGTCTGCCACTCTGTCCAGTACCAAGTGCCACCAATATCAAAGAGTGTTCTCCCCTCAACTATCGTGGGGTGGATCTGTTTTGCCCAGTCCCAGCTCATAATGTCTTTTGGTAATAGCCCATCTTGGGCAAACTTCCACTCAACATAGAGCCACTTATATACTGCTGGAACATCAAGAACAAGCTTTCCTGTGTCTGGATTGTAGAGCTTTCCGTTGAATGCGAAAATGAACTGTATTAGGTCTGGGTGTGCTGACCCTTTTCTGTGGATTAGACCCCACTCAGAACAATCATTATCTTTGGCTTTCTTGGCCCAGTAATATACGTCACTCCAGGTAAATTCTCCATTCTTGACTTTCTCTGGTAGCGTGTCTACATCTAAGCCTGCGCACTTAGCCACGTCCTTTCTTACATATAGCGGCCTGGCCTCTGTATCTTGGGGTAGACCGTAAAGCTTACCCTTGTACTTTGCTGCCTCAAGCAAGTTTGGATAGAAGTCATTTATTACGTCCTGATAGGCTTTTGCATACTCAGTTATGTCGAGAATGTAACCTTCCTCTGCCAATGTTGGCAGGAATGCATAGCTATTCACGAAGAAATCGCCAGCTTGGCCAAGAGGCTGCTTGCTTAAGAACTCCTGATATTGATCCTTGAAGCTCTGATCGTACTTGGTTGTAACCGTTATATTTACTTTAATCCCGTTTTGCTCCCAGATTTTATTTATTTTGTATGCTGCATCCACTATACCGTAAACCCTTATGACACTGTTTGGGTCTCCTGAGCCCCATGCGGCAAATTTCACCTCATTAATACCGTTTTCTTGGAGTATTTTTCCGATCTCTATGATGTCCTTGGTAAAGTCGCCAGTAAGTGTAACTTTTGATACCTCTGTCTTAGTTTCTTGGGTGCCTCCTATACATCCACTTGCTACAATGGCAAAAACGAGAACCGCCATTGATAGGATACCCTTCCACTTCATGGTATATCACCTCTGGAAGCAATCAAAGGGGTAGAAGCAAATGAAATATCCTAGGGCTTAATTCAATTGTATCGTTAAAAAGGGTTTCGGTTAAATAAATGTTTAGTAGAAGGGGAGACTAAAACTTACAGTTCTTCCTTTATCGTTTCTGCGAGCCTTTTAATCCCCTCCCTAATCTTATCTTCGTCAACGTACGTGAAGTTCAGTCTCATAGTGTTCTTAACGTCCCTATGGGCATAGAATGCTTCGCCTGGAACGTAGGCGACTCCCCTCTTTACTGCCTTTTCAAGCATTAACTTTGTATCTATCTTCTCGGGTAGTGTAACCCAGACGAACATTCCTCCATCTGGCTTGGTCCACTTGACTCCCTCGGGCATGTGTTCCTCTAGAGCTTCAAGCATGACATCCCTCCTGGGCTTGTAGAATTCGATTATCTTTGGGATGTGCTTTTCTAAGTAACCCCCCTCAAGGTACTTCCAAGCAACTATCTGGCCGAATGCATTTGTGCAGAGATCAACACTCTGCTTAGCTATCTCCAGCTTTCTTATGAAGTGTGGCTCTCCCGCAATCCACCCAAGCCTGAATCCTGGGGCAAGTATCTTTGAGAAGGTTCCCAAGTAGAGTACTCTGCCCTCCGTGTCTAGGGCCTTTATCTTTGGAACTGGTTTTCCAGAGTACCTGAGCTCTCCATAGGGATCGTCTTCCACTATTATGAAGTCATATTCGCTCGCAAGCTCAAGTAAGTGCTTCCTTCTTTCCTCAGTCATTGTAACTCCCGCAGGATTTTGGAACGTTGGAACGGTGTACACAAGCTTAACCCTCTTTCCTTCTGCCTTGAGTTTTCTTAGTTTCTCCTCTAACAAATCAGTCCTCATGCCCTCATCGTCAAGGGGTACCTGAATGTAATCCGGCTCATAGAAGCTGAACGCCTGAAGTGCAGCCAGATATGTTGGGGCCTCAACTACCACTATGTCCCCAGGGTTTATGAAAACTCTACCTATCAAGTCGAGAGCCTGCTGAGAACCGCTCGTTACCATTATATCTACCTTTGATGTTGGAATACCATATCTCTTTCTCAGCCACTCGGCAATTGCTAACCTTAGAGGTGTAAACCCTTTAGTCGTTCCATATTGCAAGGCCTTATCAGCGTGCTCCCTAATAACTTCATCTAAGATTTTGTCAATGATGTCAACGGGGAACGTCTTAGGATTTGGCAATCCTCCTGCAAGGCTAATAACGTCACTAGTCTCAACAAGCTTGAGTAGTTCTCTTATTTCTGAAGCTTTCATTCTCAAGGCCTTTTCGGAAAAGTAAGCTTCAAAGTTAAGTGAGCCTTTCTCAAATTTTTTCTTAAGAGCTTCTTCCATTCCTCACACCTCCAACGAACAGATATGATCACCTGAACATTTTTATGCGTTAGATGTTTTTAGCTCATTAAATATAAAGCTTTCGGCATTGGACGAAAATGTTCTTTACATTCGTAAAGTCAATGTATCCACTTTTACCTTAGCTTATCAAGTTAACCTTCAATGAACTTAAATGTCTTTTGGAAGTCGTGATGGGACAATAGTGTGCAAAAAAGCGGGGGTATTAACCCGCCCAAGTTCATCGACTCCGCCTTCGGCGGTGCTCCCCGGGCTATATGAAATTTTTGAAGTGGGAGTATATTAATCTTCCCAGGGTTCCCTATACTTAAAGGCCCATCCGAACTCTTCCCTCAGGATATCTATTGCTGCATACGGTGGAATAACTCCCCTCTCCGTTATTATAACGTCAATGTACTCCGGTGGGGTCACGTCAAAGGCAGGGTTCCACACCTCTATATTTTTCGGCCAAGTCTTTAGTTCCTCCTCCGGAATGACTTCAGTGGGATCCCTCATTTCGATTTCAACCAACTGGCCAAGCATAGTTTCTGGATGAAACTTGTAGGTCTCGGCCGCAATCATTACCCACACCCTATGCTCCTTTGCGGTCAACGCAATTAATGCCGTTCCAATTTTATTTATTACAGCTCCATTTGCCGTTATCGAATCTGCTCCCATCACAACCTTATCCGTCATCTTCATGTAATGCCTTGCCGCTGCATCGACAACATATATCACCGGGATTCCATAGCTGGCTAGTTCCTTAGCTGTGATCTTCCCCTGCCATCTTGGTCTCGTCTCCGTGACTATAACCTTGATCTCTTTTCCCTGCTCCCAGGCAGTTTTCATGACGCTAATTGCCGCCTTGCTATGGCAGTGTGTCATTATCACATCTCCATCTTCAATTCTCTTCGCTCCAATTTCGCCAATCCTTTCAATGGCTTTTTCGGAATTGTGGATAAACTCCTTTGCAGAGTTTATCACTGTGAATCTAAGGGTCTCAAGGTTGGCTCCTGAAGAATAAGCAAGCTTGGCTCTGTGCATCACGTACCTTAACGCATTTGGCAGAGAAACCGCTGTTGGTCTTGTGTGGTACAAAATTTTCGCTGCTTCTTTTAATTCCTCCCAAAGCTCTTTTTCATCTCTTGCTTTGCTTTTCGCTGCCTGTATCATTAAGGCTTGAGCTGCTGCTCTTGCAATCCTTCCAGCTCCCCTTATTTCCATGCTCTTAATTTTCTCCGCGATATCCAAAACTTCCTTGACTATCATGGCTCCCACTTGTATATTGGTATGCCTCTGTAGTTAATTAACTTCATCTCTTTTGGAGGAGAATCCCCGGTAAGCGGAACTATGTAAAGTGGAACCCCAAGCTTTTTGGCAAGTCTCAGTAGAGCGGGCATCATTTCTGGAGTGGGTCGAATTGAATAAATACAGCATGCTCCCCTGTATATCTCTGGGGAGTGGTTGAAAATATCATCAACATAGCCCTCCAATCCTAGCTCCCTTGCTCTTTTTATTGAACTCTCATTGACATCAACGACAATAACATTGACGTTTAATTCCCTTA
>QMUI01000096.1 GCA_003660485.1 Thermococci archaeon
CCTTATGAAAGGAGCCTACCCCCTCTCTCCACAAGAGGTTTTGAGTGCCCTGGCGGGTAAAGGTTCGAGGGCGGCAATCTACACAATATGGAACATAAGGCTTCCAAGGATAATTGCGGCAATCCTGGTTGGGGCTTCTCTGGCATTAAGTGGTGCAGTTCTACAGGGGATACTGCGAAATCCTTTGGCAACCCCCTTTACCATGGGAGTTTCTCACGGGGCAATGTTTGGGGCCTCTTTGGCGATAATCCTCGGAGCGGGCTATGCTGAGAGCTCTGGGAGGGTAATAATTGACAACCCTTATGCAATAGTCTTATTTGCATTCATGGGAGCGATGCTGTCAACGATAATCATCGTATCTTTGGCGAAGCTTAAGGGACTGAGCCCCCAGGCGATGATACTTGCCGGAGTTGCCATGAGTTCACTTTTCATGGCCCTAACAACATTAATTCAGTACTTTGCCAACGAGCTTCAGCTCGCGGCCATGGTTTATTGGAGCTTTGGTGATCTGGGAAGGCCCTACTGGAGGGAAGATATAATCATGCTGGTTTCGTTTGTACCTGCAATCGGCTATTTCCTAGCGAGAAGATGGGATCTTAATGCTACATCCATAGGGGATGAAGTTGCGCTTTCCGTAGGTGTTGAAGTTGATAAGTTCAGGATGATCTCCGCTGTCTTATCAGCTTACATTACAGCCGTTAGCGTTGCATTCGTTGGTGTCATAGGCTTCATAGGGCTAATCGCTCCACACGCGATAAGATTGGTATTTGGAGGGGACTACAGGTTCTTAATTCCCCTTTCAACGCTACTTGGCTCCTTAATACTCTTAACCGCGGATACTTTTGCGAGGCTTGCGTTCTCCCCAATGATCCTACCCGTTGGAGTTGTAACTTCATTTTTAGGGGCCCCAATGTTCCTGTACCTCCTGATAAAGATGGAGGGGGTAAGATGAAGGCTTTAGTCCTAGAGGACGTCTCCTTCTCGTACAATGGCCGTTCAATACTCAAGGGGGTAAGCTTTGACGTTGGGGAGGGAGAGTTCCTAGTGATTCTGGGTCCTAACGGGGCAGGAAAGAGTACCCTTCTTAAGTGTATCCTGGGCATGTTGAAGTGCTGGGGGTCAATAAGGATTATGGGTAGGAGCGTGGCAACGCTGAGGAGAGATGAGTTAGCTAGACTAATATCCTATGTTCCTCAGAGGGTTGAGCCGAACTTTTTAAGGGTATTTGATTTCGTGCTCTTGGGCAGGAAGCCGTACATGGGGCTAAGGCCCAGTAATGAGGATATAAAGTCAGTGATAAACGCTCTAAAAACCATGGGCATCGAGAAGCTTGCAGAGAGGCCAACAAGAATGCTCAGCGGAGGAGAACTTCAGAAAGTTGCGATAGCTAGGGCCTTAGCCCAAGATACTCCTATACTTATGCTGGACGAACCAACAAACAACTTGGACCCGAAAAGTCAAATTGAAATCATGAGGCTATTAAGGGAGCTCTCATTGGCTGGTAAAACTGTTATTGCCGTTATGCATGACGTTAACTTAGCTCTAAGATTTGGAGAGAGGTTTATATTCATGAAAAAGGGGGAGATACTTGGGGATTATAGAAAGAACACCATACGGAAAGAAGTTTTCGAAAGAACATTTGATGCAAAAGTTGAGCTCATTGAAACCAAGCACGGGCTGTTATGTTACTTCCTCTAGATCTATGCCATAGACTTTCTTGGGATTCTCTACATGTATCATGTAAACGTCCTCCTCTGTAAACAAGCCCTTTTGCAGGAATTCCTTCGTTCTCCTAGGCACTGTTTTTGGTCCTAAAACTGCCCCTGGCCTCTTCTTGTCATCTATGTAGTCTGTCTCCATAAGGAACCTGTTTCCCTGTTTTATCGCCTCCTCTATGTTCTTCCTGCTGGCTATTATGCTAGGAAATACTCCCACTTCCTCCGCGATCTTCACGAGGGGAGGCGAGAAGTGCTTAACTACCCTATAGGGCTTAATTCCAACTTCCTTAATGTACTCACCTAACTCTTTAAACTTCTCCTCGTTGAAGCTCTCGGTATGAAGCTGAACGGCACAGTCGGCATCTCTGGCTAGGGCCATCGAGTACTTCATCACCTCTATGCTTGCATCCCATATATCCTGGGGAACCTCGTAGTGGGGTCTCCCCACCTCTCCAATTCCGATGGCCTTTCCCTCTAGGCACAGCTTTTGAGCGTATTCTAGGGCTTTCATAACCTCATTCTTAGCGTGCTCCAATCCTTTATTTCTAGCAAGATAATCGAATTCCGCTGGATGAACTCCGACGACAGCGAAGGCCCTAACTTTTGTCTCCCGGTTTATTCTCTCCACTAACTTAACGTGAAAGTCCATGGCCTTCATGAAGTCCTCCGCTCTAATCCCAGGAAACCCATAATCGTGAGCGCTCTTATAGACCACGATTAAGTGAGTACCTCCTGCTCTATAGAACTGCTTGACAGCCTCAAGGAATATCCCGTTATTAGGATCTACGTGAAAGTGATTGTCGAGAATTATCATTCCTCTTATCACCTCCCTCTCTAGACCGAGTATACTTCAAGCATTTCCCCTTTTTCAACTTCTATTGAGCCATCGAGTACCAGTGCAACTTTGTCCCCAGGAATTGCGAACTCTATCTCCTTCCTTTCTTTTTGGATCTTCATTATTGGAACTTTTTTCCTGCCCTTCTTGAGCTTGTACCCAACCCTCACTATTCCATCCTCAACCCTACAGATCACAGCGTCCCATGAACCAACCTTGAGTTTTCTCTCTACTTTAACTTTACCAACTAAGTACTTTTCTGCTCCCCTCTCCTGAAAGTCAAGTTCCTCGCTTTTACTCTTCTTGAATATCTTCTTTAAGATTTTCTTCAGCATATCAAACCCTCCATAGGACTGTTAAAGCTACCACGATGTATACAACTCCCAAGCCAAGGTACACATAAGGGGATCCAGCGAAGAAGAGTATTATACCGGCTAAGGCTATGGGCACTGCCATTAAGAGGATAAGCAATAGGCTATCAGTAACTCCAAAGTTTGGCATTTCAACTTCCCTGATCTTCATGCTAGTGTATCCAACGCCGATGGCAGCTCCTAATAAGGGTGAAAATACGTAAGGAGTTAGATAAAAAGCCTCTTTTCCCTTAAAGATAAGTACAACTACGAGCATTATGACTTCAAGTACCAGAGGGAGGAAGGCCATTGTAAGAGCTTTCGACTTAAGGTACTGGCGTTTAGTTATAGGAAGAGACCTTAGGACTTCAAATGCTTCCATGTCGACTTTAAATGATGCATCTAAGGATACCATGCTGAGCATTCCTATTGATAGCATAAGGAGGGCTCCTTGAAGGAGGGGAAAACCAGATTTAAACGCCATATATATAAACCATATAGTCATCGTCACGGGAGCAAGGAAACTACCCAATAGCTGAGTTTTTCTGAATATTATTTTGTAGTCCTTCTCAAATAGGGCCAAGCTTGGCATCCTCGTTAGTAGTTTGTACTTGGTTTTAGCTTTTCCATAAACTTTGACTCCTTCGATGCTCTCCCAAAGCTTCCTCATTGAGTACAGGTACAGTAGTCCAAAGGGGACTCCATAAGCTAGCAACATTGTGAAAGATTTCAATGGATCGTAAACCGTTGAAGCCACCATGGGGAATGCAATGTAGTACTTCCTGAAGAGTGGGGCAATCACCCTTATATTTTCCTCTATAAACCGGGCGAGGAGTTGGACAATTAAGTAGATTCCCACCATAAACAAGAGGCCGAACACCTTAGCCAAGTTCCTGATTATACTTCCCCTTCCGACGTGAACACCTCCGAACTTAACTTGGATGAACAAGCCTATAGCGTGCCCCATTACGAGGGTCACGAAAACCCATGCAATTCCCATAACTGTGGCAATAGCATCATCCAGGAAGAATGCCGAGGGAAGCATTAAGAATAAAGCTGGAAGCACTTCAATAAAGATTGCTAGCGAAACGAGCAGATTCAAGTTCTTTATTGGCAGGGGTTTTAGTGGCTCGAACACTCTTCCCGACTGAAGGTAGGAGGCGGTTAGACCAGTTGAGTAGATCGAATATATTAGGGGTACTGGAAGGAGTGAAGCAAAGGCTATTCCCTTAACATCCTTGGGAGCAAGTGCAACACTTATGCCAAGGAGGATTCCCATTATAAGCATCCAGAGGGCCTGAAGACCTAAGCCGAGTTTTATGTTAGCCTGCCACCTTAGTGAGTCCTCAAACTTCTTTTTATTGGAGGATACAGTGACGTTCTCTTTTAGCATTCTGTAGTGAACCTCCCTGTAGATCACCTTTATCATTTCCCACAGCATCATAGCGCCTCCTTCAGTGCTGAAACCAGCAGTACCACTTCCTCCTTTGCTTGGGTGAGCTTTAGGAACACATCCTCTAAGCTCTCTTCTTTTGCCAGCTTTTTGAGGTCATCAACCGTTCCTTCTGCGATTATCTTTCCCTGATAAAGCAAACCTATTCTATCACAGATTATCTCCGCTAATGCGAGAACGTGGGTGGAGAATACTATGACTTTTCCTTCCTTTTTGAATTCCATTAAAAGTTCCCTAAATATCCTAGCGCTTTTAGGATCAAGCCCATTCATGGCTTCATCAAGTATGAGAACCTTTGGATCATGCAACAACGCGGAAATTAGGGACACTTTCTGCCTCGTTCCAAAGCTTAGAGTTCCTATGAGCTGGTTCATATACTCCTCAATGCCGAAGGCTTCCACGAGTTTGTCAACCCTCTCCTGCAGAATATCCTGTGGAATTCTTCTTATGCTCCCTATGAAGCTGAAGAATTCTGCGGGGGTTA
>QMUI01000097.1 GCA_003660485.1 Thermococci archaeon
ATCAAATCGGGGAGTGCCCACCTTCGTCATCGGCCCGAAAAGTGATATTAAGGAAAGTTCAAAATCCTTTTGGGGTTAGTCATGATCCTCGTTGGAACGTGTGGCTTTTGCGAGAGGCAGGAAAAGTACTTCCAAGACTTCAAAACTGTGGAGGTACAGCAGACCTTCTACAGGATACTCCAAGACAAGACACTTGAGAGATGGAGGAAGAAGGCCCCGGAGGATTTCGTGTTCTCGATTAAGGCTTTTCAGGGGATTACGCATCCCCCTAATAGTCCGACTTGGAGGAGGAGCAACGTTAGACCTAGTAAGAACGTTGGCCTGCTTAGGCCCACTTCCGAAGTCCTGCACTACTGGAGGATAACACTACATGAAGCAAAGCTACTTAACGCCAGATTCATCTTAATTCAGCTCCCCAGGAGCTTTAAGGAGAGCGATGAGAGCTTTGCCAACGCCGAGAAGTTCTTCTCAAAGATAGAAAGGGATGTTGAGATAGCGGTCGAGCTGAGGGGATGGAGCGAAACGGGGAGGAAGAGGTTCGTTAGGGAGTTTGGTGTTATTGACGTTGTAGATCCCCTAGTTGCCGTCCCCCTCCACCGCAGGGATGTAAACTATTATAGGCTCCACGGTAGGTACGAGAACGGCAGGATAATTTATTCGCATAGGTACAGCGATGAAGAGCTTAGGAAAATAAGGGACAAAGTTCTTGCTTTCCATGTTGAGGAAAGCTTCGTGTACTTCAACAATTCAAATATGTGTGAGGATGCAATGAGGTTTAAGAGGGAGCTCGGCGATGGGCCAGCCTCATCACCACCTCAGCGGGGCTAATCCCTTCATCACTGCTCCAATATACCCACGTCGAATTCAACTCCATTGATGAACAATTTAAACTTTTTAGCCTCCCTGGGGATGGCATTTCCATTAATTCCCTTTCTCCTCGCCTTGAAGAGCTCGATGGCAACCTGAGGGAAGAGGCAGTAAGTTAGCACATCCTCCTCACACTCGCTCTCCCTTATGAACCCCATTTTGATCAGCTTCCTCTTGCACTCTTCCAACCCCTTATCCTCCTCCCTAACTCCTTCATCTTTAACCCTTTCCAGTAGATCTTTCCTGATCTCGGCCGGAGGCTTGCCGTACTTACCCAGGAGGTATGCCTTGACCTCCTTGGTTAGCATTCTGTACCTCCCAAAGAGAACGTTTAACACCGCCTGGGTTCCAACTATCTGGCTTGCGGGAGTAACCAGCGGAGGCCATCCTAAGTCTTCCCTAACCCTGGGTATCTCTTCCAGCACTTCATTTAGCTTGTCTAGAGCATTCATTTCCCTGAGCTGGGCAATCAAATTTGACATCATGCCCCCAGGAACTTGATAGGTCAGAACTTCGGGATTTACTTGTAAAACTTTCTTGCTCAGCAGACACGAATACTTCTCCTCCAGGATTTTCTCTAGATACTTTGAAACGCTCCTAATGATGTCAAGATTCAAGTTTGGCCTGTCTTTTTCTGGAAGGACGTGATAGATTGTTTGAATCCCAGGTTGGGCGGTTCCAAACGCTAGGGGACTTATTGAAGTATCGATAAAATCGGCCCCTGCCTCCACCGCCTTGAGGTACGTTGCCACTGCCATGCCGGTAGTTGAGTGGGTGTGAACGTTCACTGGAACTCCATAGCTCAGCTTTATTCCCCTAACGAGATTGTATGCCATCTGGGGAGCTAAGAGGCCCGCCATGTCCTTTATGGTTATTACATCAACATCTAGCCCTATAAGCTCCTCGGCCTTCTGCAGATAGTATTCGAGAGTGAATACGGGCCCAGTAGTATAGGCTATAACTCCCTGAACCTCTGCACCGACACTTTTGGCGGTCTTTATGGCAAGCTCCATGTTCCTCACGTCGTTAAGTGCATCAAAAATCCTGAAGATATCTATCCCATTTTCGTACGCCTTCTCGATGAACTTCACGATAGCTTTATCTGGATAGTGTTTGTAGCCGACGAGGTTCTTTCCCCTAAGTAGCATCTGTAACTTTGTCTTCCTTATCCTCTCCCTTAAAGCCCTGAGCCTCTCCCAGGGATCCTCCTTTAAATAGCGAATACAAACATCGAAAGTCGCCCCTCCCCAGACCTCCATCGAGTAGAAGCCTATCTTATCCATATCTTCGGCGATTAGAAGCATGTCCTCAGTTTTCAATCTAGTTGCAAGAAGGGACTGGTGGGCATCCCTAAACGTTGTGTCGATTATTTGAACCATCGACGATCACCGTTAGTAGCTTCGTCAAATGCTTAAAAAATTATGGGCTAACAGAATAGGACAGCGATCAAATGTATACTCTTATTCAGGCAGGATAATTGTCAGGACTTCGATATCCTTTTAAGAGGTAACTTTAATTAACTCCAGGTGGTTGTATGGTGGAATTCCTCAGGTTGTTAAATGAGGGATGGGAGTATACATTGAGAAATCCTGGGATAATGGTGATCCCAGTCATTGCCAGCATTATTTCCCTTGATAGTGTTGTTAGGGTTGTGAATTTTCATGGAAATTATGTGGGAATTAGGATAACGCTCCCCGAGGCCCTTCCAACGCTTTGGTCATTCGTTTCTCCTCCAGGAGGTGGTCTTTCTACTCCCCTTTCCCTCCTTTTTGGACTACTCGTTGCGGTAATCTCAGCTTACCTCTCGGCCGGATTCTTGGGATCGATAAACGGGAATGAGTTTTCATGGGATGGCTTCCTTAACATGGCTAACAGATATTTCCTGGAGTTCTTGAAGTTTGGCCTCCTCCTCTTTCTGGTCTCGCTTGGAGTCGGAACCTTGGTATTCCTCGGTCCCCCAGGGCTTATATTTGCATTTGCCGTTGTCATTGGCATTGGCTACTTCCTTTATGCCACGCCGTACCTTATTATTCTGCAGGGTGTAAAGGCCGAGGAGGCCATTGGAAAAAGCCTGAACTTGGCCCTGAGTGGAGGAGAGTATCTAGAGTACGCCGTGAAATATGGAGGCTTAACTTTACTCCTCTCAATTCCGATGACACTAATAACGGTCAACCTAAAGGTCGTGGGGCTGCTCCTTGGACTCCTAATCGTTGCACCGCTGGCCCTCATGCTTTCTCGTGCGACCTTGGTTTTCTTTAAAGATTTAAGTCCCCAGGGTTAGTGATACCCGGTGGTGGGATGATAGAGAGGATAAGGTTAAGAGAGGAACTCTCAGAGGAGGATCTCGCTAAAGTAGTAAGGGCAATTGAAAAGTTAAAGCGGAAGTTCTCTGGGGCCCTAACTCGAAAAACTAAAACCGGGGAAAAGGTGAGCTTTATAGATGTCGACATATGTGGGGGTATTAATTTTGATGTGATTTATGGGAGAAGAAACGGAGTTCCCTTCGTTGCCGTTGAGATGGAGGGCAGAAAAGCTGTCATGGCCTTTGGAATTATGAGGTTCCTTCTAGAAGAGGCAGGGCTCTCCTATGCTCCAGAATGCGATGGTAGTAGTGCATATAAAGAACTTAAGAGGAAAATGAAAGCAAAGAACCTCTTGGACTTTTTGGGATAGGTATATTAAAGGGATTACATGATTTTGGTGGGGGTTAAAAATGGGAAAGGCTGAAGCAATCATGCTGGCGTTCTTACTTATATTTTCTTCGTTAGGCTGTATATCCTCAACGCAAACATCTTTTAACTCGCATGTACCGACATCCGCATCTCCCCAAAACTCCAACACAACAACCCCATCAACAGATTCTTCCCTTCAAAGTACAACCCCATCCCAAACTTCAGGGACAATTACAAGTACTTCAGAAAGTTGGCTTGAAGGCCTAGACAAGTCAAAGTTCCACTTCTACATCTACGGTCTAGACACCTGCCCCCATTGTCAGAGGATGAAAAAGTTACTGCCTGAGTACTTTGGTGATAATAGTGTGACATTTTATGAAGTTCGTAGTAGTGAAAAGAACCTTCAGCTCTATTACAACTTCTCTCGCTTGATTGGTGTTCAGGGGGTTCCTTTAGTCGGAATATTCTATGATGGCAAGCTGTACGCGATAATTGAGGGGGAGATAGAGCCAAGGCTAATTCCAAAGCTTGTAAAGGAGGCTATGAAAAATAAAGGCGTAATCTTGATAATAAGTGCTGGCCAGTACATCCTGCCATTTAATAATACAAAGGCCGTTAACGCCATTAACAACTTGACTCAATGGTTCAAAGAGGGGGTTCCTGAGTCATGATGGACATAGTTGTCCAAAAATATTAATTAACCCCTTTTCAAATTATTATTTGGTGTTCTGCATGCATCCAAAGGAGTTTGTGTATAAAGTTTTGGCCACAAAGAAGAAGGCCGTAAGCTTAAAGAAACTGAGTTCTGAACTTGAAACTTCTATGCCAAAACTTCTTCAAACCCTTAAACAGCTCGAAGATGATGGTCTCGTTGAAATCTCATACAAAAGTGAGATCATAGTTAAGGCTAAAACCCTTGAGGATTACACAAGTTGACCTTAAATCTTATTAATTTATTTCCCTTTTCTTAACTTGGGCTCTATAAACTATATAGAATATATAGGTGAAGCTGATGGGACTACTAGTTTCGCTGATAGCAGTGACGTTCTATCTCGCATGGAACATAGGAGCAAATGGTTCGGCAAATGTAATGGGGACTTCAGTAGGTTCGGGGGTCTTGAGCTTTAGACAGGCAACACTAGTAATCATAATTTTCACAACCTTGGGAGCATATCTTAGAGGAGATAAGGTTATGGAAACCGTCAGAAGAGGAATAGTTCAATTAACTCCCGAAATCGCCCTTATAGTTTTATTAACCGCGGGCCTAATTA
>QMUI01000098.1 GCA_003660485.1 Thermococci archaeon
CACTACTTCATGCCCCTCCCAGGAACTCCCTGGGCTCGGTGTAAGCCATCTCCACTAAGTGAGGAGATGAAGAAGTTTTTGGGTAGGATGGCGGCTGAGGGCAAGATTGAAGGGTCTTGGGGAATTCAGGTTCAGATATCAAGAAAATTACAGAGGCTTATTGAAGAATTTTATGAGGAACCTTTCACCTATCAGGGGATTATTAGAGAGGTTTGCTGATCGCTAAACTTATAACTTTTAAGTAAGCCTTACTACTTGACGAACCTATGTACCCTGAGAACTATGAGAAGTTTGAAAAGATCATAGAACGATTGCGAGAGTTTACTGGTCTGATAATCGTCGAAGGTCGGCGAGATGAAGAATCCCTAAGGAAATTGGGGGTCCGGACGGAGATCCTCAGGCTCTCCCGCTCACCCCTCGCGGACATTGCCTTAATAGCATCAGAATATGAAGAGGTAATGATACTCACGGATCTCGATGAAACGGGTGAGCGGCTGGCTAAGAAACTTTACGAACTGCTTGAGGGCTTAACTAAGGTTGACATTGAAACCAGAAGGGAACTCAAGTTCATTGCAATGAAGGACATAAAGGGCATTGAAGACCTATACTCTCTCTGGGAGAGCCTGAGTCTCCGTTTCTGGCCCCCTGAGGAGGGGATTTAATGAAAAGGAAGCGAACGGTGCTCCAACACATCCTGTCTGAAAAGCAGAGATTTGAAAAAATAAAAGAGGGTGGTGCTATGGCAGGAAAGGATGATTTTGGAACGACAAAATACATAATTCACGCTGAATTTGAAGCTAATGGTGTCGTTGAAAGACCAGACGTTGTTGGAGCTATATTTGGCCAAACTGAAGGACTTCTTGGAGATGATCTTGACTTGAGGGAACTTCAGAAGACCGGAAGGATCGGAAGGATAAAAGTTGAAGTTCATACAAAGGCAGGGAAGACCTATGGCACGATTCTAGTTCCATCGAGCCTTGACAGGGTCGAAACTGCCATAATTGCAGCTGCTCTTGAGACGATAGATAGGGTTGGTCCGTGTGAAGCCAAAATCAGGGTGGTAAAGATAGAGGATGTCAGGGCAACAAAGAGGAAGTACATAATTGAAAGAGCCAAGGAGATCCTAGAAACGCTCATGGAAGAAGAAATACCGGAGACCCAAGAGCTAGTCGAGGAAGTCAGGAAGGCAGTGAGGGAGATGGAGCTTATTGAATACGGCCCAGAAAAGCTTCCCGCTGGACCTCACGTGCCATTTTCAGATTCAATAATTGTCGTTGAAGGAAGAGCGGATGTGCTCAATCTCCTGAGGCATGGAATAAAGAATGCTATAGCCGTTGAGGGAACATCCATCCCGGAGACGATAATAAGGCTCAGCAAGGAGAGGATAGTTACCGCATTTACCGATGGTGACAGGGGTGGAGAGTTAATACTCAAGGAGCTGTTGCAGGTTGCCGACATAGACTACGTTGCGAGGGCTCCCGAGGGGAAGGAGGTTGAGGAGCTCACCAAGAAGGAAATAATAAAGGCATTAAGGAGCAAAGTCCCGGCGGAGCAAGTCATCAATGAGCTCTTCAACAAGGGCAAGAGCTTCTACGATATTGTAAAGGAGAGGGAAAAGGAAGCTGAGGTCAAGGAGAATAAGGAAGGAAAGACAGAGGAAAAACCTCAACCTAAGCTCCCAATTAAGCCTAGTGAAAAGATAGTGAAGCCCATCAAGGTCGTTCAACCTAACTATGGGGAGTTCAAGGAGGTCATTGAGCGGGTTAAGAGTTCTTCCGAGCCAATAGCACTACTGCTCGATGAAAACAAGAACGTAATTGCTGAGGTTCATACAAGAGATCTCCTAAGTGCCATTGATGAAAATGACTCCATATATGCAGTGGTATTCAATGGGATAATAACCCAGAGGTTAATTGACGTGGTCAGCGAGAAAGGAGTAAAGTACCTCATAGGGGCCAAGAAGGCTAATGTTATAAGAAGGCCAATTAACTTAAAAGTAGTTACATTCGCTGAGTAGTTCTCCCTTCTCTTCTTTTCAACTTCAAGCTTTTCAACCGCAATTGTTTAATAACCGAATGAACAAATTTTTTTGGGAGTGACCATGCAGGCAGTATTGCTCGCGGGTGGAAAAGGGACGAGACTACTCCCCTTAACAATATACAGGCCAAAGCCAATGATGCCGTTCTTTAATAAGCCCCTGATGGAATACATGCTTAGAAACCTCGTTGAGATTGGAGTTGATGAGGTGATAATTCTTGTTGGTTACTTAAAGGAAAAGATCTTTGAATATTTTGGTAATGGGGAAGAATTTGGGGTAGAGATCACGTACTCAAATGGGGAAAATATAAAGCTTGGAACGGCTGGTGCGCTTAAGAAAGCTGAAAAATTCTTAGAGGACACGTTCATAGTTGCTTCAAGCGACGTTCTAACGAATTTGAACTTCAAAGAGCTTGTTGAGTTTCACAAAAGAAAGGGTGGAATAGCTACGATGGCTCTTACAAAAGTTGAAGATCCCAGTCACTATGGGGTCGTGGTTTTAGATGAGGATAATAAAGTGCTTTATTTTAAAGAGAAACCTAGGCCTGGGGAAGCTCCAAGCAACTTAGCTAACGCTGGTATCTATGTTTTTGAGCCCGATATTCTTGATCTTATTCCTAAAGGGGAGAATTATGACTTTTCGCTAAACCTGTTCCCTAAGATGCTCGAGGAGGAAATTCCTATCTATGGTTTCCCCTTCGATGAATACTGGAACGATGTTGGTAGGCCATCAACGTACCTTCAAGCTACTGAGGACGTATTTGCTGGCAAGCTCAAGTTGCCCCAGGTAAACGTTGGTTCCCTAAAGGGCAACGTTGAGAAGGGTGGTAGCTTATTCACGGGTAGTAGGTGCATACTGAGAAAGCCGAACATAGTTGGATTTGCTGTTCTTGGTGATAACGTTGAAGTGGGGAGAGATGTAAAGATAGAGCGCTCCGTTATATTCTCTAATGTTGTAATAGAGGAAGGGGCGGAGATAAGGGAAGCGATAATAGGTGAAAATGTGTACATTGGCAAGGGTGTAGTGATAGAGGCTGGAAGTGTTATTGGGGATAACTCTATTATAGAGGAATTTAGCAAAATTGGTGCAAATGTTAAGATTTGGACTGACTCAAGGGTTGGTAAGGAGAGCGTAATATTACCGGACTGAGGGGGTGTAAAGAATGGAGCTATATAAATCTGAAAAGTTCAACCCAGAAGAACTCGCGCTTCTTGGCAGGGCCATTGGGACGGTTGCCCAGGGGACAATTGTTGTTGGAAGGGATGGAAGGGCCATCTCAAGGTACGGAAAGAGAGCTTTGGTAGTTGGAATAGTGAGCACTGGCTCAACGATAATGGACGTTAGGTTGATCCCCCTAATTGCTCTTAGGGACTTTGCAAAGAAGAAGGGATACCCTCTTGCATACGTCTACTACTACGGGGGAGTGAGAGTTGAAATAAGTGGCATTGAGGTAGATGAAGTCAATGCAATTCTGAACAATAGAACCTTCGTTGAGGCTCCCCCAAACGACATAGGAGCAACGGTATATTATCCAAATGCCCTAGATGATATGCTTCATGAAATCTTCAAACACTATGAGTTCAAAGTTGAAGGAAAGGTTCTCGTCGACTGCATGAACACTCCAGCGGTTTTACTTTTCCCAAGACTGAGCGACAGATTCGGCTTCGAAGTTGAGCTAATGAATGACATGATGACGAGCTACCTTCCTCCTAAACCTAAGGAAGTCTTCCTGCAGAAGCTTGGCAAGGGAAATTATGACTTTGGGTTGAGGTTCAGACCTGATGGGGTCGTTGAAGTTTACAAGGACGATGAGGTCAAGGAATTCAATAGTCTTTGGAAGTTCTTAGACTACCTAAGAGAGCTTTAATTTTATTCCTTTCACTTGGTGATTTCCATGCCGGGGCTATTTATAGTATTTGAGGGAATAGATGGTTCTGGCAAGAGTACCCAAGCCAGGTTACTTGCAGAGTGGTTCAAGGAAAAGGGGTATGATGTTCTCCTTACAAAAGAGCCAACAGATACTAGCCTTGGAGAATTCATTCGAAAAGTCGTTGTCCATGGAAGCCTTATAGATGGTTCAAAGCTTAGCTATGAAGCCGAAGCCCTTCTTTTTGCTGCCGATAGGGCGGAGCATGTGAGAAAGATAATTAAACCTGCATTAGACGAGGGGAAGGTTGTTATCTGCGATAGGTACTTTTATTCCTCTCTCGCATATCAATGGGCCCGTGGTCTTGACTTAGAATGGCTCATGAAAATTAATGAGTTTGCTATTAGACCTGACCTTGCTATCTTGCTTGACCTTCCAACTAAGGAAAGCTTAAGGAGAATTAGAACTAGGGCAAACATATCTGAATTTGATAGGTTGGTGAATCTTCAAAAAAAGGTTAGGCAGAACTACCTTAAGCTGGCTGAAATGTTCCCTGAGATGAAGATCATCAATGCAATGAATAGCATTGAAGATATCCATCGAGATATAGTGGCACTGGTAGAACATGAGCTTTTATAAAGTTAGATCACTTAAGGAGTTTTGCTGGTGAGGAAAGATGGTTCTTGACACGTTAGGCAGGGCACTCAGCAATGCCCTCAAGAAGATAGCGAGAGCAGGTAGCGTTGATGAGGCATTAATAAAGGAGGTAGTGAGGGATATCCAAAGGGCTTTAATCCAAGCCGACGTTAACGTTAGGCTCGTCTTAAAGTTAACTAAGGAGATACAAAGGAGAGCCTTGGAAGAGAAACCTCCTGCTGGAATATCGAGGAAAGAGCACATAA
>QMUI01000099.1 GCA_003660485.1 Thermococci archaeon
AACTTTGCTTTCCTCCCCTTAAAGGCTTCCAGCCCACAAAGAGGGTGAGGGGTTATCACTGAACTCCAACATTTCAACCGCTAAAGGACGCCTATCACCCTCATCCCAACGGGAGAGACACGGTGAAGCTCACTATAAGAGAGGGCCTCTTCAAGACCCTACTACATTGCAAGAAACTCTCAATCCCTGCATCCCCACCAAGGGTGGGGGGTTTCAAAAGAAAAATGCAAGACATTTTCTCCACTATTAGATTTTTGTGCCCATTGTTCAATGAATTGCCCACAATATTATTGCACCAACTTCCCCCAACTTTGACATCACCCTACTTTACTTTTTTCTTCTGAAAGCCTCGCCCTTTAGGGCGGGGATGCAGGGATTGAGGGTTCAGCTCTTTTAGACCGAAAACCCTTTTAAACAATAACGTAATAGGGCCCTGGAAGGGGCACTCCAAGTTCATCGTGTCCTCCCGTCATCGGGAGGATGACGCCAGTAGGCGTCCTTTCAAGATCTCGGCGGTTGGAACTTTGGGGGTGGCCTCCCAGCGATAACCCCGAGCCCGCTCTGCGGTAGGGGTAATTTCAGGCCGGGCCCGCGGGCTGAACCTCATGGTGATGGGCCCGCAAACCGATGAAAACCCTGAAGGGCAGGGTTATGGCGCCCAAGAGGAACCTCCACCCTTCAGGGCCAGGAGGAGGTCAGAACAACCTCACTCATACATATGAGCTTTAACTCTTCCCTTTATATCCTTATCCCAAGAAGAAAAAGCGTCAATAAGAGCGCAACAATGAGGTAGGCAAGGGAATACTTGTGAAACTCTTTCACGCTTATTCCCGAAAGCCTTATCGCGATAAGGTTCGCGAGAGAGCCAACCATACTTCCAGTTCCCCCGAGGTTAACCCCCAAGGAGAGGTAGAGCCAGTTCTTTGTCCAGGGCAACATAACCACGGTCGCAGGGACGTTGCTTATAATCTGACTTAGGATGAGAGAGTAAAGGAACGCGCCTGCTGAAGTTAGCTTGCCTATGTTTATCATTGAAGACAACTCGGAGAAGTTTGCGAAGATAAGTGCAAAGGTGGGGACGAGGGCCACATCAAAGGAAAGGAGAACATCCCTCTTAAAAATTAAATACACTAAAACGGTCAAGAGCAGGGAACATCTCGCCAAATCAACTCTCCCCATAACCACGTTAAAAACGAGGAGAAAAGAGGAGAGTAGGAAAAGTTTAACATTAACCTCTACAGGGGGAACTTTAACCTCAATCCTCTTATCCTTAACCATTAGAGAGAACAGGAATAAAATCACGAGCCATAAAAAGACATAGGGTAGCATTCCCTTAATGAACCCAAGGAATGAAAGTGAATAGTGCTTCCATATTATCACGTTCTGCGGATTTCCTATAGGGGTTAAGGAAGAACCAACGTTTGCGGCTATGGCGGAGAGGGCAACGGCCCTCGGAACGTTTATTCCCGCTATCCTACCTGTGACGACAACTAAGGGCGTGAATATTAGGATTGCGGTGTCATTCATGATCAACGCCGAGGAAAATGCTATGATTGGTAGGAGGATCATCACTAACTTCCTTTCGGATCCCCTAGATAGTGCTACTAGCTTAATTGCAAGCCTAGTAAATATCCCAGAAAGCTCTAGACCCTTAGAGGTTATTATGAGGGCCGTTATGAGGGCGAGACTCTCCCAGTCAACCAAGTGGAGGCTCTTCCTGGGGTATCCCCTATCAAGTATAGTGAGAACTAGGTACATCACAATAAGAGTTGAAAGGAACCACTCCCGCCTAATAACGTACGATATGCCTCCTAATTTCCTCCGTAAGTGGGTAGTCAGGGACAATTTTCTCGCCATCCGCCGAGACCCTTACGTGCATGATTATAAAGCTTTTCCAGGCAACGGGAACGATCCAGCAACGCTCAGGCTTTCTGTACTCGCAGGCTTCGACAACCCATACCTCCCTAAGGATCTCCTCCATCCTTTTCCTAATTTCATCCTCAGCTACTTGGACTTGGGAATGAACTGGATTACCCTTGGGGGAGGGTCGCATAGTTGAAGGATCGAAGTGAACCCTATCGACAGCGAAGTCCATGTAGAGAACTGGAACGTCAACGTGAATGCCTTCGGGAGTTCTGTGGACTATCACTGGCCCTGGGGTAAAAAGTTTGAGAGCATTCCTAACGGTCTCTATCGCCTTAAGAGAATTCTCAACGCTCAGCATATAGAAGAATAGAAGAAGAAGGTAAAAATATTTTTCACTTGTGAGCGAAGATCGCTATAACTTTATCCCTCTCTACCCTGTCGATCCTAACAAAGCCAAACCTCTCAAACTGAACCACCTCATCAACCTTAACGTTAGCATCCTCCTCCAGCAGACCCTTCCTGATTATCAACTCATCCCCTTCAGGAATTATGACCTCACAAGGTCTGCCCTCGGTAACCCAGTGGATCATCCTCCACTTGTTCTTCCTAGCGACCTCATAATCGTAGCTGTGGAATCTCGCCTTTATTGAATCCTCTGAAACCTCGAGGATCTCAACGTTGAAGAGATCTTTGAGCCTTACAAAGTTGCCGGGCTTTAGTAGGTTGAGATCATCCTTAGAGACGTAAACCGGCTTTCCTGGGATGAACTTGAGAACCCTGTAGCCCCTCTCGGGATGGTCTGGGTGGAGGGGAATCTTGGCCTCGAACTCTTCCGCGTTCTCAACGTACATCGGGATTGGATCAGCAACGAAGAAGTATCTGTTGGCTATAGGATCGACAAGCTTCCTATTTATTGCAGCTAAGTTATCCCAGCTTACCGTCGTGTCGCTCCTCTTAAGGCCTACCTCTATGATCAGCTCCTTTATTGCCTCGGGTCTTATACCCCTCCTCCTTAAGGCCCTGATAGTTCCAAGCCTTGGATCATCCCAGCCAAGGTACTTACCCTCCTCGATGCCCTTCCTGGTCTTGGACTTGCTCAATATTACACCTTCAATTGACAATCTTCCATGGTGAACTGTAATCGGATACTCCCAGCCAAGGTACTCGTAAATGTAACGTTGCCTCGTCTCGTTCTCAGCGTGCTCCTGTCCCCTGAATATGTGGGTAACACCGAGCTCATGATCATCTATAGCCGAGGCGAAGTTGTAGAGAGGCCAGACCCTGTACTTATTTCCAGTCCTTGGGTGATTTGGATTATCGATAATCCTCAAGGCGGGCCAGTCCCTCACCGCAGGATTTGGGTGATTTAGATCGGTCTTTACCCTAACTACCGCCTCGCCTTCCTTGTACTCCCCGTTGAGCATCTTCCTCCAGCGCTCAAGCTGAACCTCTACCGGCTCATCCCTGTGCGGGCAGGCTATCCCCTCATCCCTCAGCTCCCTAAACTTCTCCGGCGGACAGGTGCAGACGTACGCCTTGCCCATCCTTATCAGTTCTTCAGCGTACTTATAGTAGATCTCAAGCCTATCGCTTGCGTAGACTATTTCATCTGGCTCAATTCCAAGCCACTTCAAGTCCTCAATTATCATCTCGTAAAATATCGGCTCAGGCCTCTTCACCTTTGGATCCGTATCATCAAATCTCAAGATGAACTTGCCATCGTACATGCGGGCGTACTCGTAACTTAAGATAGCTGCCCTAGCGTTGCCCAAATGGAAAGCACCATCTGGATTGGGAGCGAACCTAGTAACCACCTTACCTTTCTCAGCCTTTGGTAGAGAAGGCAATCCCTTCTTCTCTTCCTTCTTCTCTTTTTTGACCTCAAAGTACTCCGGATATAATTCTTTAAGCTTGGCCTTCTGCTCCTCAAGGCTTAGGTTGTTTACTTCTTCTACTACCTTGTTCACAATTGGGACTATCTCCCTTGCCTTTGGCCTAAGCTCCGGATTCTCACCCAGGATTTTACCTATGACGGCTTTTGAATTAGCTTTACCATCATGTTCTACTGCGTTAATGAGAGCGTACTTCCAGGCTATCCTCTCGACTTCCATAAGCAACACCCAAGTGAGTTGGATTGAAGAAAGGTTATAAAGCCTTTCTAGAATTTTAGAAACGAAAAGTTAATAAAATTTTTGGCAGAGATTAGTGTGAAGGTGAAGGGAAATGGTGCACGAGTACATTAAAGGAAAAATTAAGGAGTTCACTAAGGAGGAAAAAGAGAAGAGGTATAAGTACCTGGGGAAGGAGGTTATAGATGTAGGTGATCCTGGGCTTGACAGCATTCCAGAGTTTTATGGAATAGCTAATGCAATATGGAGGGACTGGAAGAACGGGGAGATAAACACGAAGACGGCAATAGGAAGATTGGCCCTGCTGAAGCTACTAACCTACAAGAGTAAGAACAGGAAGATCAAAGACATCCCAGAGGAAGAGCTTGAGGAGGTTAGGAAGTTCATAGACTACGTGATCCAAGTAATCGAAAACGAGAGCAAGAGAAGTCAGCGATAGCTGGTGTCATCACACCTCAGTCCCGAAACCGGTCATCATCCCATAGAGAATTCAAGCAAAGAGTTAAAAAGAATTACATAGTGAGAACAGTTACATCATAATCCCACAAGCCACAAGATACTTCAAGGTTTCTTGCGGTTACTCAATTTTTAGCCCAGGATCGCCTTCGATAATCCACAAATCACACTTATTATATCAACTTTTTGACTTTGAAATGCCAATTTCGGCCATTTCCTGACCTCCTCCCCGCCCTGACGGGCGAGGCTTTCAAAAGAAAAAAGTAATGAATCCAAATATTCTTGAGCCATACTTTTAAAATAGGAAAATAAAATCTTTCGGAGCTTTTTTCG
>QMUI01000100.1 GCA_003660485.1 Thermococci archaeon
CTTCGAGAAGAAGTTTCCTGGGAAGGGAAGGTACTACGGCTATGTTCTACCTGCCCACAGGAAGCTCGCTCAAGCCGCTGGAAGGGTTCATCGCTCTGCTGAGGAAAAGGGGAGCATAGTTATCCTTGATTACAGAGTCCTGTGGAATAACGTTAAAAAGGATCTCCCCGACTGGATGGTTGAGACTATGAGACCAGTGACTTTGCCCCTCATGAAGATCAAGCTTAGGAGGTTCTGGAGGTCTGGTGGGGGTGGAGTTTGATATATTTGTGAAAAAGTGGAAGGATGTTTTAATAACAACCATTGAAAGCTTAATCTTGATGTGGTTCGTCTATGCTTTTCTTTATCAGAATTACCTCCTCTACAAGTGGCACAGGGGATTGCCCCTTCCGTCAAAAATGCCATTCGTCTTGGTGGGGGTTGCAAGTGGCTTGACATTCTTCATTTTCGAGATAGATAAGTTAATTAAATCCTCCCAAGAAGGTATTAGTGGTGTCGCTGATGGAAGAAGTGGAGAGGACTTTGGTGATAATAAAGCCTGATGCTGTTGTTAGGGGACTAATTGGTGAAATAATAAGTAGGTTCGAAAGAAAGGGGCTAAAGATCGTTGGGATGAAGATGATTTGGATAAACAGAGAATTAGCAGAGAAACACTACGAGGAACACAAAGGTAAGCCATTTTTCAATGCCCTCATAGAGTACATTACAAAGGCTCCCGTAGTTGTAATGGTCGTTGAAGGGAGACATGCAATTGAGGTTGTTAGGAGAATGGCCGGAGCAACTGATCCAAAAGATGCCGCCCCAGGAACTATTAGGGGGGATTATGGTCTAGAGATTGGCGATGCCATATACAATGTAATCCATGCAAGCGATTCAAAAGAGAGCGCTGAAAGAGAGATCAACCTGTACTTTAAGCCCGAAGAGCTATTTGAGTACTGCAAGGCTGCTGACTGGTTCTACAAGGAAAAGAGAAAGGCAAAGTGCTAACCTTTCATCCCTTTTGGGAAGTTTCTTACAAATCTTATCACGTTCCTTACATCTTTTTCTATTGTATCTGGCTCTGGTTTCATAAAAATGTAGATTACATTAGTCTTTGGAACTATCGCGACATGCTTGATGTTCTTCACATTTGAAAACCCTTCAATGAACTCTTTCACCTCCTTAACATCCTCATAGTTATCAAAGAGCGTCTCAAACTTTACTCCATTAACCTCCTCCTCCCCCTTAAGTAGCTCAATTTCCCTCTCAATACTTGGTCTCATTCTGAAGTACCCCTTCTGGAGGAAGTGGACTTCTCTCTCTATTTCAAACGTCGGCCTGACAACAATGTAAAGCTTGTCATGCCTGTTTATTAGGAGGGAGACTGGGAAGTAGAGGATGCTGTGCCTTGGGAGAAGTGTCAAAGTGTACTCGAACTTTAGTACATCTGGGTCGTCAAGCTTGTAATAGGCCCTAAAACCTACGTATCCCCCTAACCATATGTAGTCCTTATCTTTGGGCTTCACTATGTCTTCTATGCTCCTCAGGTAATGTTGCATAAGCATCAGGTTGAGCTTTCTCCCCTTGTAGAACTGCAAGGATGAAACAGCGGCGAGAACCATTATTATGAAGATAATCATTGAGACCTCCATTATACCTCCTCCACCGGGTAGTACCTTTGGAGTGTTAGATCATCTAAAATCTCAACCTCATAATCTTTTAGGACACTCACAATGTCCTTTACTATCTTCGCCTGAATGGGCCAGACCATTGCCATCGCCGCAGGCTTTCTCGGCGTATTTCTAGCAAAGGCCATGTAAATAATAATCTTATTGTCCTCTTTATCAACCCTAGTTACGAGGCCCTCACTGACTATATCTTGGCCCGTGAACGGATTTTTGACTTTCCTCAGCCTCTCAAGAACTTCCAACTATCATACCTCCAACTCTCTTCAGCCACTCGATCCCCCTTGGCTCTTCTTGGAACATTGGCACCTCGACTATATCAACGCCTTCGAATTCTTTTCTTACCTCCTCCATCACCTTCTTCTGAGCTTTAATTTTGACCTTTATCTCAGGAACTTCATGTTCAAGCTTAATTACCTTGTTCATGACTACTAAGTTGAAGGGAATCTTGAACTTTCTTAAGCTCTCATAAGCTCTCTTGGTTTCATAGAGGGGGAGCATCTCCGGATTCATGACCGCAACGACTGAGGTCTTCTTGGGATTGGTTATAGTCTTGTACACGAATTCAATCTCGCCCCTGTAGGCCTTCAGTTCTCTCATAACCCCATCCTCTTCCTCCTCCGTTGGAAGCTTTATCTCCTCTCCCTCAACTACAAACTTCTGCTCTCCTTGAATCTTTGCTATTGCCCTTCTTCTCTCGAGTATCTTCCTTCTGATCTCTATTAGCTTGTCCGCCCATATTAAAGAGATCCTCGGCAAGGCGAGAACCCTCAGCGTGAGGCCTGTTGGAGGAGTGTCAAACACTATGACATCCCAATTATTTCCTTCACTGAGTATTTCTCTTATAGCCTCAAGGGTAGCATACTCCTCTATCCCAGGGGAGTACCTGAGAACTTCGAAGTATTTCTCAAGGTTTATTACTGTTAAATACTTATACATGTTCTTCAAGTTCTTCTCAAGGTGCTCTAAGTACTCCTTAATCATTCCCTCCATGTCAAGTTCGCTCGCGTAGAGGTTTTCCATTATCTCCTTTGGCTCGTCTGAAAGCTTCTCCATTAAAACATCTCCAAGGTTGTGGGCTGGATCCAGAGAAACTATGAGAGTTTTGTAACCTGCTTCCGCCAAGGCAACCGCAAGGGAGGCTGCTGTGGTTGTTTTCCCCACCCCTCCCTTCCCAATTACGAATACTACCCTAAACTCATCCTGGGGAAGTAAGTACTCCTTCATGCTCCCACCTCAGTCTATGTCAAACATTCCTGCAACTTCCGCGAATACGTCATCTAGATCAACTGCCCTCTGTTGCATTACCTTTATCTCTTTCACCATATGAGGCATGAGCCTTAGGACGAGGGTGGTTGGTGGAGAGGGTATGCCGATAAAGGAGGCCATCAAAATTAGGGCAAACACATTCTCAAGCTCTCTCAGCTCAAACTCTATATATTCTGTAGAGCTCTGCTTGAAGTATCCAAAGAATCCCCTGAGAAAGTTCTTTATGGGCTCCACTCTAGTCCCCTCCTAAATACAAAAAGAAAAGAAAGAAGCTCAAGCAGTGGCAGCTTGATATTCTTCTGCCGGCTTCTTCCAAGCGTGGTACCAGTCAATGACAAGCAGGAAGTTCAGTGCTAGGCCTATGATTGTTATTAAGCTAACCCAGATATTTTCCTTTCCTACATAGATCAAGAACCATGCCAATGCCGCGGTTACCGTGACCCAGAGGAACAGTGCTGGGATAACTACTGCCCATTTCCACCCCCCCGCAGGTCTCTGAATCTTTGCTACCCAAAGTGAAGCTGTCATCATTGCTATGCTCGCAAGCATCTGGTTCATTCCACTGAATGCTGGCCATATGACTAACCACTTGCCTACCCACGCAAGTCCTATTCCAAAGACGACCAATATTGCTGAAGCAATCCACTTGTTTTTGAGGATCTCTGGTCCTTTGATCATCTCGATAACCTCTTGCCATGCGAACCTTCCAAGCCTTGTCGCCGTGTCTAAGGTTGTCAGTGCAAACGCTGAAACCCAGAGGCTAGCAAACAGGGTCCCTAGCTTTACATCAATACCAAATGCATCATGTAGACCATAAGCGTAACTCTTTGCAAATATCGTGACTTTCCCTATCTTGCTTGCGACCATTGGGGCATAGATTTGAGCCCAGTTCTGGAAGTTTATTGCAACTCCTGCATCCTGAAAGACCTTTATTCCATATACTGCTATTGAGGATATGACTATTGTTGAGAGAAATCCTTCAGTAAACATTCCACCGTACCCTACAAGCAGACCATGGAGTTCATTGTCTAGTTGTTTTGAGGAGGTTCCTGAACTAACTAAGGAATGGAACCCGCTTAAGGCACCACACGCTATAACTAACGGTACCGTAGGCCAGAAGGGTGATGGTTTTCCACCTACAACATGGGCGCTCCAAGTGGTGTACGCTGGAGCTGTGAACGTTCCCATGCCCTTAAGGCCGATCACAAGAAACGCCACACCTCCAAGTATCAGACCAAACCACAGGATGTAGGCGTTTAGGTAATCTCTAGGTTGCAGGAGAACCCAAACTGGTAGGGAAGATGCCACTATTATGTACAGCCCCAGGAATACATACCATACCTGCTTGCTTGCCACTATTGGGAACTTAAACCCTATGTATATTGCTAGAGCCAGCAATATTATGCCTATTATTGTTCCAATCTTGAAGTCTATCTGCACTTTGTAGAGCAACCATCCTAAGAGGACTGCAATCAGTAGGAATAATATTGATGCCGTTGCAGCTCCCGGCGTATTGACGAATATTCCAGCAATAACAGCCGCAAATGCTGCTATCACAAGTAGCAATGCAAACCAGACGTAGAGCTCAAAGGCCATGCTCGTTCTCTTGCTCATAAGCTTTCCGGCAATCCACTGGATAGACTTTCCATCGTAGCGAACGGAAGACATCAATGCTAAGTAGTCGTGAACAGCTCCGATGAAGACGTTTCCGAACCAGACCCACAGCAGTCCTGGGAGCCATCCCCAAGCCATTGCAACTGCTGGACCTACAATTGGCCCCGCACCAGCTATTGAAGCGAAGTGGTGACCGTAGAGGACTA
>QMUI01000101.1 GCA_003660485.1 Thermococci archaeon
AGACGTGAAGAGGATAGAGGCAATGAGCGGTGGTGAGAAGGCTTTAACAGCCTTAGCGTTTGTCTTTGCGATTCAGAAGTTCAAGCCTGCTCCGTTCTATCTCTTCGACGAGATAGATGCCCACTTGGATGATGCCAACGTGAAGAGGGTCGCGGACTTAATCAAGGAGTCCTCAAAGGAGAGCCAATTCATAGTGATAACCCTTAGGGATGTCATGATGGCCAATGCGGACAAGATAATAGGAGTTTCGATGAGGGACGGCGTTAGCAAGGTGGTCTCGCTAAGCCTAGAGAAGGCAATGAGGATACTTGAGGAGATAAGGAGGAAGCAGAATGTTTGACAGGGAGGAATTTGAAAGGTGGATCAGGCAGGCGGAATATACACTTAGGAGTGCTCGGGCTGATGCTGAGAGCGGATTCTATTCATGGGCCTGCTTCAAGGCTCAGCAGGCGGCAGAATTCGCGGTTAAGGGACTGTTAATCGGCTTAGGTATTCCTGCCTATGGTCACTCTACCGCAAAACTCCTTTCGATCCTTGTATCTCAAGGTATCGAAGTTCCTCAAGAGATCCTTAGAATCGCTAGGGTTCTTGATAGATTCTACATTCCGGCGAGGTATCCAGATGCTCATGTTGAGGGTGCCCCATACGAGTTCTATGACAAGAGAGATGCCGAAGAAGCAATAAATTTTGCTGAGGCAATACTAAAATTCGTTATGGAGGTTGCGAAATGGAAGACAGAATAATGAGCGATATAAGGAAGTACATTGAAACGCTTAAAAAACACGGTATTGATATCCTGCTCGCTGTAATTTTTGGATCATTTGCTAAGGGAACCTATGGGTTAGGTAGTGACGTTGACCTATTCATAGTGGCGAGAGGTCTCCCCGAGGACTTTGATGAAAGGTTGAAACTGTTGTACCTCCTAAATGAGACCGAGACGGTAATAGATCCAAAGGCTTATACGCCAGAGGAAGTTGAGAAAATGTTTGCAAAAGGTCATTTATTCCTCCTCGAACTTTCTGAACATGGGGAGGTAATATACGTGGGGGATGATAAATATTCAAAGGAATTCTTTGGGAATCTTAGGGCTCTAAAGGGGAGATACAAGCGCATAAATAATGCTTGGATCAGGGTGGTTTGAATGGAATCTAGGTTTGAGCCCGAGGTAACTCCCCTCGACATTCTCTTACAGCTCGTGAGGATGGGTAAGGTAGATCCATGGAACATTGACATAGTTGATCTAACTGAGAAGTACATAAAGATGCTTAGGCAGATGCAGGAGCTCGACCTCAGAATTTCTGCTAGAGCCATTTTAGCCGCAGCAATTCTAGTTAGAATGAAGAGCGAGGCTTTACTTCGAGAAGACGAGAAGAAAGAAGAGGAAAAGGAGGAAGAGAAGATAAGAGTTGAAGTTGATCCATTGATTCCCCCGCTGAGGAGGGTTGAACGCTATTACACCCTTGACGATCTGATTGAGGCTTTAATGGATGCCCTTGAGGAAGCAGAGAGGAGGAAGCCTAGGAAAAAGAAGAAAGTGGAGATAGAGGAAGAAATCTTCGTAGTTGATGACTTTAGAGTTGACATAGAGAAGCACGTGAACAGGCTTTACGAGATCGTTAAGGAATTATACAGGGAAACTGGGAAGCCGATAAGGTTCTGGGATCTAGTGTTTGATGTCGATCCTAAAATTATAGCTAGAACTTTCCTTTACCTCTTGTTCCTTGAGAATATGGGTAAAGTGGAGATGGTGCAGGAAGAGCCCTTTGGAGAAATTTTTGTAATACCTATTCAAGTGAAGTAAAATAATGCTCTCTCCCATCTTTTTGCCGGCCTGAACGTTAAGGCAAGTAATGGTTCCTGGGTGCCTATGTACATCGACTTCTTTTCCCTGTTCATGTAAAAGTAGTACTTTCCTGGAGGTATTTCGCAGAGAAATTTCCTGGGTTTCGTTATCTTTACAAGCTTTTTGTCCCAGAACACGCACTCATAAGTATCTTCAATGTTCCTAGCCCTCTCGACAATTTCCTTTAAATCAAGAAGCTCGCCATTAAGCTTCGTGGCAACCAGCGTTTTCTTGCCGTCCGTAAAGATTACCGTGCCTTCAACCTCAACCCTCACGGCATCTTTTAGGAAAGAAAAGAGGGCAGAATAAATCCTATCCAGCTTTTTCTTCTTCACTAACCTTTTAGCTATTCTCTCCTTTGCGTGATTCGTGAGTATCATTTTTCCTGCTTGTACTCTTTTGCGGCCCTTACCAACCCGTGGAATACTGGAGCGGGCTTCATAGGTCTCGACTTAAACTCCGGGTGGAACTGAGTGGCTATGAAGTACCTCTTATCTGGCAACTCCAGTATCTCCATCCTCCTCTCATCATCCCCTGCTATTCCGCTGAACACCAATCCAGCCTTCTCAAAGGCTTCAATGTAGTCTGGATTAACCTCCCAGCGGTGCCTGTGCCTTTCGTAAACGAGTTCTTTCCTGTACAGGCTGTATGCTAGGGTTCCCTTCTTTATCTTCACTGGGTAAGCTCCTAACCTCATTGTTCCTCCGAGCCTGTCTAGGTTCCTCTGTTCGGGCATTAGATCAACCACCGGATAGGGTGTCTGTGGATCTATCTCGGTTGAGTGAGCTCCCTTCATCCCCAGGACATTCCTTGCGAATTCAACAACGGTAAGCTGGAACCCAAAGCATATACCTAGGAAGGGAATGTCATTTTCCCTTGCGTACTTAATGGTCATTATCTTGCCCTCTGAACCCCTCGCTCCAAACCCTCCTGGGACTATTATCCCGTCAACCCCCTCCAGTAGCTTTGTTCCGTGCTCCTCTATGTCCTCAGCCTCAATCCACTTTATCTTCACCTTAACTTCATTGCTCACGCTTGCATGCTTTAGGGCTTCCTTTATGCTCAAATATGAGTCCGTAAGCTTTACGTACTTACCTACAATAGCTATCTCAACGGTATCTTGGAGAGCCTTGTACTTGGCTACCATCTTCTCCCATTCCTTTAAGTTAGGCTCCCTATCCTCAAGGCCGAGCCTCTTGGTTAGGTATTTCCCTAGTCCCTCTCTCTCAAGGAGTAGGGGAACTTCATAGGTATCCTCAACGTCATAAGCACTTACCACAGCCTCTTCAGGAACATTCGTGAATAGGCTTATTTTTTTCCTCGCTGATTCTTCAAGGGGATCTTCACTCCTTGCGACTATTGCGTCAGGTTGAATTCCTAAGCTCCTTAGTTCCTTCACGCTGTGCTGGGTTGGCTTCGTCTTCTGCTCTCCAACGACCTTGAGCTTCGGGACGTAGGTGACGTGAACAAATGCAACGTTCTCTCTTCCCTCCTCGAGTTGCATCTGTCTCGCTGCCTCTAGAAACGGCATGCTCTCTATATCCCCAACTGTTCCTCCTATTTCAACGACGACGATATCGTAGTCCTTAGCTATCTCTCGTATCCTTCTTTTAATTTCATCTGTTATGTGAGGGATAACTTGGACCGTAGCTCCAAGGTATTCCCCTTTTCTCTCCTTCTCTATGACGGTGGAGTAGACTTTTCCAGTTGTTATATTATGGTCAAATGTCAAGCTAGTGTCAAGAAACCTCTCATAGTTCCCCAAGTCCAGATCAACTTCGCCTCCATCATCAAGGACGAAAACCTCTCCATGCTGATAGGGATTCATTGTACCTGCGTCATAATTGAGGTACGGGTCTATCTTAATGTTTGTCGTTTTGTACCCTCTCGCCTTCATTAGAAGTCCTATTGAAGCGCTCGTGATTCCTTTTCCAAGACCGCTTACTACTCCACCTGTTACGAAGATGAACTTCGTCATAATTGAGGGCTGGTAGGGTCGATTTAAAACCTTTCGTTCCTTTGATGATTTTATCTTCATAAAACTTTTAAGTGAAAATCATCAAATATTAGCGGAAATTCCAAGAGAAAAGCGATTTTAAGGGTGATAATGATGAATGGAGGGGACATTAAGGGGCAGTTAAAACCATTCTTTGAACCAAGAGCCGTTGCAATAATTGGAGCTACCAACAAGAAGGGAAAGGTTGGAAATGTCATTTTCGAGAACTTCAAGAGGAACAAGGAGAAGGGCATCTTTAAAGGCAATATTTATCCCGTTAATCCAAAGCTTGATGAGATTGAGGGCTACAAGGTTTATCATGACGTTTCTGAGTTGCCCGATGATACTGACCTTGCCGTAATTGCAATTCCAGCTCCTGCCGTCCCAGGAACCATGAAGAAGATAGCAGAGAAAGGAATTAAGGCTGTGATTATAATTACTGGTGGATTTGGTGAACTTGGCGAAGAAGGAAAGAAGATGGAGAGGGAGATACTGGAGATAGCTAGGGCTCATGGAATAAGGGTCATTGGGCCAAACTGTGTCGGTGTCTACGTTCCGGACACGGGTGTTGACACGGTCTTCCTCCCGGAGGAGAAAATGGACAGACCACAGAGTGGGCCGATAGCATTCATAAGCCAGAGCGGAGCCTTTGCCGCTGCTATGCTTGATTGGGCAGCAATGGCAGGCATTGGAATTGGCAAGATGGTTAGTTATGGAAACAAGATCGACGTCGATGATGCCGATCTGATGGAGTACTTTGCCCACGATGATCAGATAAAGGTGATGACATTCTACATTGAGGGTGTTAAGGATGGAAGAAAGTTTATGGAGGTTGCCAGGAAGGTTACAAAAATAAAGCCAATAATAGCATTAAAGAGCGGAAGGACTGAGTATGGGGCTAAG